>JANONH010000523.1:0-6729 GCA_031420735.1 Methylibium sp. | reverse complement strand
GCGAGCGAAACCACTTGGTGCCCTTCGGGGAACCAGCGCACCGCCTCGAAGCCGGCGTTGACGCCGCAATAGGGCTGAGTGAGGCTGGAGGCGAAGCTCTTCACGTCCTCGCTCACGGCCTCGACGATCGGCAGATGGCCGAAGGCTTCGGCGGCACCCCAGACGCGCATCCCGGCTTGCGGTATCTGGAATTGGTGGCGCAGCTCCTCGACCAGCACGCCCGGCAGTTCGCTGGCATTGCTCGTGAGCAGGATGGCGCGCACCCAGCGGTGCAACTTGTCGGCGATGGCGACGTTGTCCTGGCCGTGGCGGATCATCTCGACCAACTTGAGTTCGAGCCCGCGGATCTTGTCGCGCAGCATCTCCATCTGCCGCTCCTGCAAGGACACCGCGCGGTTGCCGTGCGGGCTCATGAGCGAGACGCCGGCCAACAGCTCGGCATGGCGCTCGAAAAAGCCCGGCGTGTTGGCGAGGAAGTTGGCGATGTCGTCTTCGGTGATGCCTTGGATGCTCATCGGGTCGCTTGCTTTCTCATGGTGGGGATGGGGTGTCGTCGTCGGGGAGGTCGATCGTGCCTTCGAAGACGCGCTCGGCGGGGCCGCTCATCAGCACGCTTTCGCCCGCCACGCCGCTCCATTGCACATCCAGGGGGCCGCCGCGCGTGTCGACGCGCACCGCTGCGGCCGCGTCGAGCCAGCCGGCGCGCACGCCCACGGCGAGCGCGGCGCAGGCACCGGTGCCGCAAGCGAGCGTCTCGCCGGCGCCGCGTTCGTGCACGCGCAGGGCGATGTGGCGCCGCGACACCACCTGCATGAAGCCGGCGTTGACGCGCTGCTCGAAGCGCGGGTGGCGCTCGAGCGCCGGGCCCACGGTCTGCAGCTCGGCGCGGGCGATGTCCGGCACGCGCTGCACCGCATGCGGGTTGCCCATCGAGACCACCGCCACCTCCACGGCCTGCCCCCCCGCCTGCAGCGGCCAGATCGCCAGGCCGGCTTCCTCGCGGGGCGTCAAGCCGCGCACGTCGAACGGCAGGCGCGCGGGCTCGAACACGGGACAGCCCATGTCGACGCTGACACGGCCTTGGCCGAGCCAGCGCGGCTCGATCACACCGCTTGCGGTGCGCACGCGAATCAGCTCTTTGTCGGTGAGGCCGGCTTCGCGCACGAAACGCACGAAGCAGCGCGCGCCGTTGCCGCACTGCTCGACCTCGCCGCCGTCGGCGTTGAAGATACGGTAGGTGAAGTCGACGCCGGCTTCGACCGACGCGCCGACGACGAGCACCTGGTCGCAGCCGACGCCGAGGTGGCGATCGGCCAGCCGGCGCAGCTGTTGCGGGCTCGGCACGAGCGCGGTTCGGGTTGCGTCGAGCACGACGAAGTCGTTGCCGGCGCCTTGCATCTTGGTGAAGTGCAGCCTCATGGTCGGCCGATTATCGGCGCTGCGCGCAAGGCGCATCCGCTACCCTGCGGACCATGAACGCATTGGACAACTCGCCGCGCGAGCGGTTTTTCGACGAAGTACGCGCCGCTTTGGCGGAGGGCTCGGTGGAAAAGCTGGTGCTCGCCGGGCCGCGAGGCTTGAAACCCGACCTGCAGCGCGTGCTGGTGCGCCCGCTTCTGCTCAAAGGGCGCGCCTGCCTGAGCCTCACCTACAACCACCGCACGCGCGACGTCACGCGCAACCTGCCCGTCGAAGAGGGCCTCGCGACGCTGGCCGCACTCATCGACGGGCAGTTCGACAACCTGCACCTGCTCACGAGCGAGGGCGAGCTGCAACTGGCGATCAGCAGAAAGGGCAAAGCCACGCTCAGGAGAAGCCGTGTGCCGACAGCGGGCGCCGAGCCTTCGAGCCAAGCCGTGGGCGGCGCCGCGGCGCCGCTCGAGCCGGGCGGCGAGGCGTCTGGTTTGCCGCCAGCCTTGCAGGCCGGCGCTCATGCCCACGTCCACGCCAAGCGCCGTTTCGTGGACATCGCCGCGCCCTTTCTCGTCGAACTGAGGGTGACGGATGCCGAGCATCGCCTCATCCCCGCCATGGCGCGCAAATGGAAGCAGATCAACCGCTTCGTCGAGGTGCTCGACGACGCCCTGCGTGCCGCGCCACCCCGGCCAGGGCAGCCGGTGCGTGTGCTCGACTTCGGGGCCGGCAAGGGCTACCTCACCTTTGCGGTGCACCACCACCTGCGCCGCACCCTCGCCCTGGAAGCCACCGTCACCGGCGTCGAGATCCGCGCAGACCTGGTGCAGCTTTGCAACGACGCCGCCGGGCGCCTTGGGCTCGAAGGTCTGCGCTTCGAGCAGGGCGAGATAAAAGGCCATGCGCCCGAGGGCGTGGACGTCTTGATCGCCCTGCATGCCTGCGACACCGCGACCGACCAAGCCATGCACCTGGGGGTGCGCGGCGGCGCGCGCATCATCATGTGTTCGCCGTGCTGCCACAAGGAGCTGCGCCCGCAGATGCACGGCCCCGCGCCGCTCGGGCCGATGCTGGCGCACGGCGTCCACCTGGGCCAGCAGGCCGAGATGCTCACCGACAGCCTGCGCGCGCTGCTGCTCGAGGCGCAGGGTTATGAGGCGCAAGTGTTCGAGTTTGTCTCGCTCGAGCACACGAGCAAGAACAAGATGATCCTGGCGGTCGAACGTAGTCAGCCGCACCCACCCGCGGCGCCGTTGGCGCAGGTGCAAGCCCTCAAGTCCTTCTTCGGCGTGCGCCATCAATGCCTCGAAACATTGCTCAACGCCGAGCTTCACCTTGGCGCGGTAGATCGGGGCTCTTGAGGCTCTCGCGCTGGCGAGCACTTCGTTGGCCGCGCCGCGCACGAGTGCATCTGTTCGAGGCCGAGCGACTCAAAACCCCTGAAGTCGTATTGCTTTGCGCAAGGTTTGCGAAAATCGGGCTTCAGGTGCAAAAACGCCAATGCGCATGAAGTCGATGCGAAATTTGAAACTAAAGCTAGTACAAGCCGCCCTGGCCGTGTGCGGTTTGACGGCGGCCTTGTCGGGCGCAGCGGCGCAGAGTCAGGCTGCGGCCAACGATGGCCGCTGGAAGGAGAGCTTCGACGCGTTCGCTGCGGCCGACGAGGCGCGCATGCCCACGCCGGGCGGCGTCGTGTTCGTCGGCAGCTCGTCGATCCGGCTCTGGGGCGACCTTGAGAAAGACTTCGCCGGCCCGACCGCGGTCACCAAGCGCGGCTTCGGCGGCTCGCGCATGCTCGACTGCGCGCAACACCTCCACGAGCTGGTCGTTCGCTACAAGCCACGCACAGTGGTCGTGTACGCGGGCGATAACGATCTTGCGGAGGGTCGCTTGCCGCAAGAAGTGCTGGCCAGCTTCAAGGAATTCGTCGAGGGTGTGCGTCGCCAGTTACCCGATGCGCGCATCGCCTACCTGTCGATCAAGCCCAGCCCGCTGCGCGAGGCGCTCATGCCCGAGGTGCGCGAAACCAATGCGCTGATCGAGGCCTATAGCGAGGCAAACGCGAACCTCGATTTCATCGACGTGCATACCCACATGCTCAACGTCGAAGGTCGGCCGCGCCCGGAGTTCTTTTTGCCCGACCGTCTGCACCTCAACGCTCGAGGCTACGCGCTCTGGAAATCGGTCATTGCCGAGCACTTGCGCTGACTTTCGTCGCGCAGGTGGAAGCGGCGCGACGCGCAGCACGGCGTTCTTTGTAGCGCGCTCGGCGCTCTTTGAAGCCTTGTTGCACCGCCGCCGCGCGCCGGTCGAGGTATTGGCTCACCAAGGCAGTGGCGTAGAGGATCGCAAAGCCGCCCACCAGAATGCCCACGTCGATGCCGAGCGGCCGCCCGGGCTTGGGCGCTCCAAAGAACACCAGCGCCAGCAAGGCCACCACCAGGTGGGCGCAGAACACCGGCAGCGACGCGGCGCCCAGGGTTTCCAGGAAGCGCAAGCGCGGAAGCTTCTCCTTGAGCCAGGGTCCGAAATGCACGGTGAGGACCAGCAAGGCGAAAAGATCGGCCATTCGCGCCGGCCCGAGACGCCATTTGTCGAACAGCATATTGGGCACCGCGGAGCCGGGCAGTTCGGGGAATGCCGCCTGCCCCAGGGTGTGGCGCCACACCAGCCCGGTGGCCCCGATCGCCACGGCGGCGAGCACCGTCCATTGCGGCAGCCGTTGGGGCAGCGCCGGCTTCTTTGCCGCCTGGCTCGAGCCGAGCCACAGACCCAGCACCCAGATGAACTGCCACGCCAGGATGTCGAAAGCGCCGCCCTGGGCCGGCGGCACCGGCAGGCCCGTCAGAGAAATGAGTTGCGCCTGCAGCACGCGCCCGAGACCGAACTGCGCGCCCACCCATGCCGCCACGCTGAGGGCAAGCACGACCGCCCAGCCATGCCGCATGCCGTGCACGAGCAACAGCGGGCTCGCCAGCATGAACACGATGTACATCGGCAAAATGTCGAGCAGCGGCGGGTTGTAGAGCAGCAGCATCGCCCCGACAAACGCCACCAACGGTCGTTCCAGATAAAAGGACACCAGGCTCTTCACCTCACCCTGGTCCACGAGCAACGCCAGGCCCGCGATGAAACTGAACAAGAACAGCAGCAGCGCCGCCTGGCACAGGTAGATCTTGAAAGCTCTGTGCAACAGTGCACTGCGCATCGGGTCCTCGCCCTCACGCTGCCCGCGCTGGGTGTAAACCACGCCGCACATGTAAGCCGAGAGCAGCACGAAGCCCTCGGCGGCCGACACGAAACCCAGCGGCTGCCCGGCCGGGCTGGAGAACACCGTGGGCAGATGCGTGAGTGTCATCAGCACCAGCATCACGCCGCGCAGCGCATCGAGTTCCCAACGTCTTTCCATCGCCGCTCGTGGCAAACGCAGTGCCCGTGATGCCCTGGCTCGAACAGGGCTCCCGCACAATGCAGTAATGAGCATTCAGACCGACGACTTCGCGCCGGCCGCGCCCATGCCCAGGCGCATGGTGAGCGCGGTGGCCGCCTCGCCGCAAGAAGAAGCGGTGGAGCGCGCTTTGCGCCCCAAGGGGCTCGCCGATTACGTGGGCCAGGTGAAGGCGCGTGAACAGCTCGAGATCTTCATCGGGGCGGCCAAGAAGCGTGGGGAAGCCCTGGACCATGTGCTGCTGTTCGGCCCGCCGGGCCTGGGCAAAACCACGCTCGCGCACATCATCGCCGCGGAGTTGGGTGTGAACCTGCGCCAGACTTCGGGGCCGGTGCTCGAGAAACCCAAGGACCTGGCGGCGATCCTCACCAACCTGGAAAAAAACGACGTCCTGTTCATCGACGAGATCCACCGCCTTTCGCCGGTGGTGGAAGAAATTCTCTATCCCGCGCTGGAGGATTACCAGATCGACATCATGATCGGCGAGGGCCCCGCGGCACGCTCGATCAAGCTCGAGTTGCAGCCATTCACGCTGGTTGGCGCGACCACGCGCGCGGGCATGCTCACCAACCCGCTGCGCGACCGCTTCGGCATCGTCGCGCGGCTCGAGTTCTACACGGTGGAGGAGCTCACGCGCATCGTCACCCGCTCGGCCGGCCTGCTCAAGGTCGCGCTCGACGCCGCCGGCGGCGCCGAAATCGCACGCCGCTCGCGCGGCACGCCGCGCATCGCCAACCGGCTGCTGCGCCGGGTGCGCGACTATGCCGAAGTCAAGGGCTCGGGCCACATCGACCTGACCACGGCCGACAAGGCGCTCGTCATGCTCGACGTCGACCCGCAGGGCTTGGACGTGATGGACAGGAAGCTGCTCGAGGCCGTGGTCCACCGCTTCGATGGCGGGCCGGTCGGGCTGGACAATGTGGCCGCCGCCATCGGCGAGGAGCCGGGCACGATCGAAGACGTGATCGAGCCCTACCTGATCCAGCAAGGCTATTTGCAACGCACGCCGCGCGGGCGCATCGCCACATTGGCAGCCTACCGACACTTGGGCGTGGCGCCTCCGGCTGGCGCGGGCGGCGGCCTGTTCGGCGCCTGAGCGCCTGAGCGACGCTAGCCAGCCGGCAGTGGCTTGCTGGCGCTTGCGCCTTTTAGTGGTGGTGCGCGCTGGCGCTCGCGGCCGGCGCCGGCTTGGGCGGCTCGACGTTCACCTGCACCGTCACTTCGCCGGCGCGCTGAAACTTGAGCTTGAGCGGGAACTTGCTGCCCACGAGGAGCGGGGCCTTGAGCCCCATGAGCATCAGGTGGTAGCCGCCGGGCTCGAAGGCGACCGCCGCACCGGGTGGCAGGGCGACGTGTCGCAGCTTGCGCATGCGCATCACGTCGCCCTCCATCGTCATGGAGTGCATCTCGACGCTGCCCGCCACGCCCTCGGCGCTGGCACCGAGCAAGCGGTCTTCCTGGGTGCCCCGATTGTCGAGCTTGAGGTAGCCGCCTCCGGTTTTTTGCCCGACCACGGTCGGGCGCGCCCAGGGGTGGCCGATGTAGAGCGAGCCGGCCTCGTAGCCGTGGGCCTGGGACAGCGGTGCAGCCAGCGCGAGCGCGACGGCAAAAAGGGTGAGGGTAGAAAGCTTCATGCCCCGAATTGTGCGTGCGCGGCCCGCTTGCGCCGCTCGCGCAGCGTCTGCGCGTTCTTCATGATGGAAAAACCCGCTCGAGCGACTAGCCTCTTGGGCCCACAACCACCGGAGAGCGCGATGGCCCTCGACATGGACAAGCTCAACGCCTTCATGGGCCGCTTCGTCGGCGACATCGGCGCGGCCATGCACGCCTGCACGGTCGTGCTTGGCGACCAGCTCGGCCTGTACAAA
>JANONH010000522.1:0-3823 GCA_031420735.1 Methylibium sp. | reverse complement strand
CAATGCCACGCAGCCGGAAGAGCGGCGCCTGGCCATCGTCGACGGGCAAAAACTGCTCGACTTCGAAACCGAGATCGAAGGGCGCGAACAGCGCAAGGGCAATATCTACAAGGCCGTCGTGACCCGCGTGGAGCCGTCGCTCGAAGCCTGCTTCGTCGACTACGGCGAAGACCGCCACGGCTTCCTGCCATTTAAGGAAATCGCCAAGGAGTTCTTCCGGCCTGGCGCCACCGTGCGCGAGGCCAAGATCCAGGACGTCATCGGCAACGGCACCGAACTCCTGGTACAGGTCGAGAAAGAAGAGCGCGGCAACAAGGGCGCGGCACTCACCACCTTCGTGAGCCTGGCTGGACGCTACCTGGTGCTCATGCCCAACAACCCGCGCGGCGGTGGTGTTTCGCGGCGTATTGAAGGCGAGGACCGCGAGGAACTCAAAGAAAACCTCGACCAGCTCGACTACCCCAAAGGCATGAGCCTCATCGCGCGCACCGCCGGCATCGGCCGCTCGGCGCCCGAGCTGCAGTGGGACCTGAACTACATGCTCAAGCTCTGGAGCGCCATCGACGGCGCTTCCAAGGCCGGCAAGGGCGCCTTCCTTATTTACCAGGAAAGCTCGCTCGTGATCCGCGCGATCCGCGACTATTTCACCTCGGAGGTCGGCGAGATCCTCATCGACACCGACGACATCTTCGAGCAGGCGCAGCAGTTCATGAACCACGTGATGCCGGAAACGGCCAATCGCGTGAAGCGCTACCGTGACGACGCGCCCCTCTTCAGCCGCTTCCAGATCGAGCACCAGATCGAGACGGCGTTCTCGCGCACCGTCAACTTGCCCTCGGGCGGCGCGATCGTGATCGACCACACCGAGGCGCTGGTCTCGGTGGACGTGAACTCAGCGCGCTCCACGCGTGGCTCCGACATCGAGGAAACCGCGACCCGCACCAACCTCGAAGCGGCCGACGAGATCGCGCGTCAGATGCGCCTGCGCGACCTGGGCGGCCTGATCGTCGTCGATTTCATCGACATGGAGGAGAGCAAGAACCGCCGCGAGGTCGAAACGCGCCTGCGCGACGCCCTGCGCAGCGACCGCGCACGCGTGCAGTTCGGCGCCATCTCCAAGTTCGGCCTGCTCGAACTCAGCCGCCAGCGCCTGCGCCCGGCGCTGAGCGAAGGCAGCCACATCACTTGCCCGCGCTGCAACGGCACCGGCCACATCCGCGACACCGAGTCTTCCGCGCTGCAGATCCTGCGCATCATCCAAGAAGAGTCGATGAAGGAAAACACGGCCGCCGTGCACGTGCAGGTGCCGGTGGAAGTGACGAGCTTTTTGCTCAACGAGAAGCGCACCGAGATCACCAAGATCGAATTGCGCCAACGCACCACCGTGTTGCTGGTGCCCAACAAGCACCTCGAGACGCCGAATTACAAGCTCGAGCGACTGCGCCACGACGACCCGCGCCTAGAAAACCTGCAGGCGAGCTACACCATGATCGAGGAGCCGGACGACGAAGTCGGCATCACTCGGCGCGAAAAGGCCAAGGCCAAGCAGGAGCCCGTCATCAAGGGCGTGCTGCCCGACCTGCCGGCACCGCCACCGGTGGTGCGCGCAACGGTGCCCGCGCCCGCCCCAGCACCCGTGGCAGCGCCGCCGCGTGCCGCCACGCCCGCGCCGGCAAGCGCGGGCGGCTTCTTCGGCTGGCTCGGCAAGCTCTTTGGCGCGGGGCCGGCGGCCGAAGCTGCGCCCGCTTCGCCGCCGGGCGTGGAGGCGGCCACTGCCGCGCAGCGACCACCACGCGAAGGCGGCCGTGACGGCGCCCGCGATGGCCGTGGTCGCCGCGGTGGCCGTGAGCGCGAGGCAGGCCGCAGCGAGCGCCCTGAAGGCCGCGCTGAACGTCCCGAAAGCCGCGGCGAGCGCGAGGAGCGACCGCGCCGCGACGGGCAAGAAGGCCGCGGTCGCCGCCCGGAGCGACAAGAAGCTCCTGTGAGCGACTCAGCTGCCCTCGGCGCTGAAGCCCCGGCCCGCGGCGAGAGCGGCGAGGCACGCCCGTCCTCGCGCCGCGGCGGGAGAGCGGCAGCCGGTGCGCGAGACGAAATGGCCATGCCTTCGAGCAGCGTCAGTGAAGGTCTTGCCGAGGCGGTGCCCGCGTTCGACGCGGCGCAGGTTGGCGAGAGCGGTGAACGTGAAGGTGCACGCAAGCGCCGTCGCCGTGGCGGACGCGGCCGGAGCGAGCGCGACGAAGCCCAGGTTGCGGGCCAAGCTGCAAGCCCGGACGATGATGCCCCGGGCGAAGGCGCCGAACGCGCCCTGCCGGGTGTGGACGGCTCGGTGCAAGAGCGCGGTACGCACGACGACTCGAGCTCCGAGCGCCAAGGCAGCGGCGCTGAAGCCGAAGCCGCCATCGGCGAGCAAGGCGACGGCGGCGAAGAGCGCAGCAGTGGTGAGGAGCGCGGCGAGAGCGGCGAAGTTCGACGCCGCCGCCGTGGCGGACGCGGCCGCCGGGAGCGCATCGAAGGCGAAGCGGCGGTTGACGCCAATGCACAGGCGGTCGAGCCGATCGTGCACCCTGATTTGTTGGAAGCACACGCTTTCGTCGATGCGCCGTCCGCGACCCCCCGCGCCGCGCAGGAAGTGGCCGACGAGACCGACGAGACCGAGCTTGCGGCACCCGCGCTGCCGGTCTTCGAGGCGCCCGCCGTCCAGACCTCGCTTGCTTTTGCAGCGCCTCGCGCGGCCGCGCCTGCGGCTCGCCCGCAGCCGGTGGCGCAAGTGGCCGAGCCGGCGGCGGCCCATGCGCCCGCCAGCGTGCCGTCGAACTACGCCCTGCCGCTCGGTGAGTTGGCCGCAGTGGCCGAAGCGGTCGGCCTGCAGTGGGTCAATTCCGACAGCGAAAAGGTCCGCGCGGTTCAGGTCGAGCTCGCGAACGCAGGGCGACCGGCGCACGTGCCCCGCACGCGCAAGCCGACCGCTGCGGTCGACGACGGCCCGCTGGTCTTGGTTGAAACCAGCAAAGACCTGTCCCGGATCAAGCTGCCGTTCGACACGCCCTGAGCCGCAGCCGGCCTGTAAGACAGGCTGCACCGGAGGGCCCGTACCGAGAGGTAGGGGCCCTCTTCACTTGGCTCGCGGAACCTGCCTCACGATGCGCGATGCGCGATGCACGATGCGTGGTAGCCGGAGCAAGGTAAGGCGGGTGCACGCAGCGACGCTTGCACTTCCCCGACGCCGCGGCGTTGAAAGGTCCGGCCCCAGCGCCTATACTCCGCTGGCACTCGCGACGATAGACTGCTAACAATCCGGGCTTTAAACCCCTGCGATCTTGTCCAAAGCGTCAGTGGGCGTGTACTCACACCCGCGTTTCGTCAAGCTGAGGCTTACTGTCTTTAACCAATCCATCAAGGAGATGCGATGAAACTTCGTCCTTTGCACGATCGCGTGATCGTCAAACGCCTCGAACAAGAAACCAAGACCGCTTCGGGCATCGTCATTCCCGACAACGCCGCCGAGAAGCCCGACCAGGGTGAAGTGCTGGCCGTCGGTAAGGGCAAGCGCAACGACAAGGGCGACATCATCGCCATGAGCGTCGCTGTTGGCGACCGCGTGCTGTTTGGCAAGTACAGCGGCCAGACCGTCAAGGTCGATGGTGACGAACTGCTGGTGATGCGCGAAGAAGACCTCTTCGCCATCGTCGAAGGCAAGTAAGCACCTCCCCTCAAGAACATCTCGGAGAACATACATGGCAGCAAAAGACGTGATCTTCGGCGGCGAGGCCCGTGCCCGCATGGTCGAAGGCGTGAACATCCTGGCCAACGCGGTCAAGGTGAC
>JANONH010000521.1:0-3694 GCA_031420735.1 Methylibium sp. | reverse complement strand
AATCGCCTCATGAGGTCTTCTCAAGACTCTCGTCTCATTTCATCGCGGGTGTCGCGCTTCAAGCTTGAAACCGCCTTGTTCCCGTGCACTGGTGCAGATAACTCAATGTTCAACCTGCAAGGCAGCGGTCGCTCTTGGCCTAAAGCGGAGACGTCACCAGCGAGTCGGCGTCTGTTCTTGACCCCGAACCTTCGCTGCCCCTCACCGCGGCGGCGGTATCAACTCACCGCGGCGGCGCTACCCACTCCCCGCGCGCCCGCCGCCATAGCCACGGCAGGCCGCGCGCGAAATCCAGCCGCGCCGCGAGCTGCAACGGCTTGGCCAGCGCCACCGCTGGGCTGTGCCGCTCGGCGACGGCAAAGCTGAAGACGTAGCTCGGCTCCTGGCCCATGCGCAGGTCGCTGAGCAGCACGCGGCTGCCGTCCTGGTGCAGCTTGAAGAAGCCGTGGCTGAAGGCGGCGAGGCGCTGCACGCCTTCAATGGCTCCTAGCTCGGCTGCAAGCGCCGCACCGCGCGGGAAGCGGTCGAATGCGATGCGCGGCTGTGCGTCCAGGAGCGAGTAGAAGCCTTCGTGGTAGCTGTCGCCGGCCACGGCCACCACGCGCCAGAGCACCGAGTTGAAAGGCGTGGGCGTGACCAGCACGCGCTCGGCGGCAATACCGCTGGCTTCGAGCGAGCCCCGTGCGATCTGCTCGACCTGCGCTTGTGCCGCCACACCCCAGGCCAGGTAGACCGTGCTGAGCACGAGGCCACAGACATTGGCCGCAAGGCCACGGCCGCCGCCTCGCGTGGCCAGCGCCCAGCCGGCGCCGACGAGCAGGGGCAGGGTGTAGAGCGGGTCGATGATGAAGACGCTGCCCACGCCGAAGGGGTGGCTCGAGAATGGCAGCGCGAGCTGGGTGCCGTAGACCGTCATCGCGTCGAGCAGCGGGTGGGTCACGAGCGCGAGCCAGAGTGCCAGCCACCAGCGCCGCCAGAGCGGCCACTGGCCGTGCAGGCGCGCCACCGCCGCGGCAAAGGGCAGCGAGAACAGCGTGAGCCAGAACAAGGAATGAGTTTCGGCGCGGTGCAGCACCATGTTGCGGATCGGGTCGCCGTGGTCGATGAGGATGTCGAGGTCGGGCAGGGTGCCGGCCACCGCGCCCCAGAGCGCGGCCTTCCAGACGGCGGTGCGCCGCCCCATCGTGGCCACGCCGACGGCCGCACCGAGCGCAATTTGCGATAGCGAATCCATGACGGCCATTTTGCGTGGCCGCGCAAAGCCCGCGGGGCGAAGCCGCCATGGCCTTGCCTGCCCTCCAGCTTGTCATCCGCCGCGCGGTGGGCTTCGCGCATGCGCTGCGCCACCGGTTGAGCGAGGCGACGCGACGCACGAGCTGCGCGTCTACGCCGCTCGTGCCTGACGTTCGGCTGAACGAACGGCCGCTCGGGTTGGCGCCGCGCCCGGCTCGGCAAGCAGCGTGACATCCTCACTTTGCGCCGCTGAAACCTGACGTTTAATGCCAGGCCCAGTTCGTACACATCGCTGCGGCCCGGGGTCTTAAAAAATAACCATCAGGAGAGAACCATGCGGACATTCATTCGTTGGAGTGGTGCGAGTCTCGTGTCGGCGGGCTTGCTCGCTTGCGGCGGCGGAGGTGGCACAGCCCCCCCGGCCGGCCCGACGGCCAACATCACCCGCACCGACTACGCGGCCAGTGGAGACAGCGCCTCCAACGCCACGCTCTCCGGCCTGGCAAGCCTGGCGGTCCTCGACGCCGGGGCCGCCGCGGGGATGCAGTCATCGAACTCGCGCGCCGAAGCCTTCAACGCCAGCGTGCAGCGCCTGGCCATGCAAAAGCTCGTGGCGAGGGCGAAGTCCCCGACCGCGCAGCGCGCGCAGGCACTGGCGGTCAGCACCTCGAGCACACCGTGCGACAGCGGCAGCCTGCTGTTCACCTTCAACGAAGCGAGCTTCGACACCGGCACGCCGGGCGACACCATCCACATCAGCTCGCAAAATTGTGTGATGGTTGGAGAGCCGGTTGCCGGTAGCTTGCTGGCCACCTTGACGTCCTTTACTTCGAGCGCCACCAGCGAGAGCGGTGGCCTGACGTTCGTGTTCAGCAATTTCGGCGTGCCCGGTCTCAGCTTGAACGGCAATGCCAACGTCACATTCGCCTTCGAGCCCAGCACCACGACCGTGACCCTGGTTAACCAAGGGCTCGCTGTCACGGTCGATAACGCGGCGCCCGTGCAGTGGTTCCACACGGTGAGCTTCGTCGCCAACGCGGCAGGTTCGAGCATTTCGCTCAGCGGCTTGGCGGGCGTCTCTGGTGGCACCGTGCAGTTCGACCAACTGACACCCTTCACGCTCTCGATGGGGCAGCCAAGCAGCGGTGTGCTGCAGTTGACGGGTGCCAACGGCGCGCGCGTGAAGATCGTCGCCGGAGCGGCGAATTTCAGCTACGAGTACTTCGCGGCCGGCAACTCGTCCAGCACGCCCGACGCTACTTCAGCGGGTCTCGCCTTTTGGAGACTGGCGCAAGCTGGCTAGGCCGCCAGCGGCGCCAGGGTGCCGCTGCTCGGCGGCTCGCAATGTGAGCCGTACACCGGGTCGAATGGCGAGCGTTATGCTCTGTCGCTGGCAGCGCTCGCCACGCAGGACAAGGACGACACGGGCAGGCTCGCCTGCCCGTGACAAGACTCTGCCGCGGCTTCAGGCTCCCGCAAGCGCGCTTCGCGCTGCCCACCGGAGAACACGATGCAAGTCCTGCTCAACACCGACCCGCATGTCGACGGGCGCCACCAGATGGCCGAGCACCTCGAAAAGGTGGTCAAAGATGCCCTCAACCGTTTTGGCGAGCAACTGACCCGGGTCGAGGCCCACTTGGCCGACGCCGACGGCCCGCTGGATTCCGCGCCCGGCCAGATTCAGTGCACCCTGGAAGCGCGGCTGGTCGGCCTCGAGCCGGTGGTGGTCAAAAGCCACGCCGCAAGCGCTCACCAGGCCATCCAGGCTGCCGTGACCAAGCTCAAGCGCGCCGTCGCCACTGCCCTCGAGAAACACGACCCGCGCCGCAGCGCTGTGGCAGAGCCGCCGCAGGACGGGTAGGCGCTGCTCCGCGTCGGCCAACGGTGTTGCTCATCCAGGGCAAGCGTCTAGCCGCGGCAACAACCGCGCCTGCTCATACGCGCTCACCCATCTCCATTGGCCCGGCGCCAGATCGGCAGGCAGTGCCAGCTCGCCGATGGCGCTGCGGTGCAGGGCCTCGCAGCGGTTGCCCACCGCCGCGATCATGCGTTTGACCTGGTGGTACTTGCCCTCGGTGAGCACGAGCTGCAGCGAGCGCTCGCCGGTGCGCAGCGCTGCTGCGGCACGCACCGGCGCGGGGTCGTCGTCGAGCACCACGCCACTAATAAGGCGCTCGATCTGCTCGTTATCAACCGCGTGTTTCGTGCTCGCTTCGTAGACCTTTTGCACATGGTGCTTGGGCGAAGTGAGGCGGTGCAGCAGCGGGCCGTCGTCGGTGAGCAGGAGTGCGCCGGTGGTGTCGACGTCCAGGCGCCCGACCGACTGCACGCCGCCCTTGCCGCGCAGCCGCAGCGGCGCAGGCAGCAGGGTCATGACCGAGGGCGAGGCGCCGGGGCGCTGCGAACATTCGTAGCCGGGCGGCTTGTGCAGCAGCACCAGTGCGCGTTCGTGAAAGGGCCA
>JANONH010000520.1:0-1611 GCA_031420735.1 Methylibium sp. | reverse complement strand
GGTCGGCCATGCGCACCAGGCCTTCTTCAAGGAGAGCTTCGTCGACGAGGCCGCGCACGCGGCGGGCGCCGACCCGCTGGCCTACCGCCTGGCGTTGTTGCAGGCCCACCCACGGCACCGGTCGGTGCTGGAACGGGTGGCCGAGCTCTCCGGCTGGGGCCAGCCACTGGCGCCGGCGCCCGACGGGGCGAAGCAGGCGCGCGGCGTGGCACTGCACCAGAGTTTCGGCAGCATCGTGGCGCAGGTGGCCGAGGTCTCGGTCGACGCCGCGCGGACGATCCGCGTGCACCGCGTGGTCTGCGTCATCGACTGCGGCACGGCGGTCAATCCCAACCTGATCCGCCAGCAGCTGGAAGGCGGCATCGTCTTCGGCCTGAGCGCGGCGCTGTACGGTGGCGTGACGATTCAGAACGGCGCAGTGCAGCAGAGCAACTTCCACGACCAGCCGTGCCTGCGCATCGACGCCTGCCCGCAGATCGAGTGCCACATCGTCGCCAGCAGCGCCGACCCCGAGGGCGTGGGCGAACCCGGCACGCCGCCAATCGCGCCTGCTGTCGCTAACGCTCTTTTTGTGCTGACCGGGCAGCGTCTGCGCAGCCTGCCGCTGAAGCTGGCCTGACCGGCGAGGCCCGACCCCATGCCGACCACGATCCAGCTCAACGGCCGCGCCACCGCGGTCAACGCCGAGCCCGACACGCCGCTGCTGTGGCTGCTGCGCGGCGAACTGCAGTTGACCGGCACCAAGTTCGGCTGCGGCATGGCGCTGTGCGGCGCCTGCACCGTGCTGCTGGACGGCGTGCCGGTGCGCGGCTGCGTCACGCCGCTGGCGGCGGTCGGCGAAAGGCAGCTGACCACGATCGAGGGCCTGGCGACGCTGGACGCGAAGGTGGCCGCCGCCGTGCAAGCGGCGTGGCTGCAGATCGACGTCGTCCAGTGCGGTTACTGCCAGAGCGGCCAGATCGTGGCCGCCACCGCGCTGCTGCGCGCCAAACCCGCGCCCAGCGATGCCGACATCGACGCCGCGCTGGCCGGCAACCTGTGCCGCTGCGGCACCTACCCGCGCATCCGTGCCGCCATCCACGCGGCCGCGGCGGCGCTGCGGGCGACTTAAGCCTCGTCGGCCTCGATCACCAGGCTGCGGCGGCGCCCGCCGTGGCAGGCCACGGCGACGGTGATGCGCAAGGCGCGGCCCACGGGCACGGTGCGGCGGAAGCGGTAGTCCAGGCCGTCGAAGCTGCCGGGGTTGTGCGTGGGTACACGCCGCCGCCATTGCTGTTCACCGTCGGCCTGCACCGACATCTGGTGCCAGGCGGCGGCGTGGTCTGCGGCTGCGTGCACGGTCATCGCGATGGCGATCTCGAAGCGCCGTTCGCGCACCGCGTCGGCGGGGATCAGCAGTGTCGCCTGCGCAGCATCGGCAGCATCGAGATGCCAGCGTTCGGGGGTGTCGGACTCGGTCATGAAAGCTCGTCAGCCAGCGGGCGGCCCTGCGGCGACAATGCGGGCCCCCTTGCCCCGACGTCCTGACGGCCGCGCGACCATGACAGACACCCCGCCGTTGCCCACCGAGGCTACCACCGGCTTTCCGCCGAGCACGGCCGCAGAGACAGC
>JANONH010000519.1:0-2346 GCA_031420735.1 Methylibium sp. | reverse complement strand
CGGCGCCCTCATGACGGTCGAGCCGACCTTCGGCCCGACCCGCGTGACGCGCTACAACGGCTACCCTTCGGCCGACATCAACGGCGCCGCCAAGCCGGGCTTTTCTTCCGGCCAGGCCGAGGCCGAGATCGAGGCGCTGCTGAGCGAGTTGCCGCGCGGCATAGGCTACGAGTGGACGGAGCTGAGCTACCAAGACCGCCTCACCCGCAGCTTCACGCTGCCGGGCACGAACATCGAAATCCCCACGCTGGCGGCCGCGCTGCTGATCTCGGTGCTGCTGGTGGTGCTGGTGCTGGCGGCGCAATACGAAAGCTGGACCCTGCCGCTGGCCATCGTGATGATCGTGCCGATGTGCATATTGGCGGCTTTGCTGGGCGTGTGGATCTCGCACCTGCCGCCTTTCCTGCAGCCGGGCGACCTCAACATCTTTACCCAAGTGGCCCTGGTGGTGCTGGTCGGCCTGGCATGCAAGAACGCGATTCTGATCGTCGAGTTTGCCAAGGACCTCGAAGAACGCGGCGAGAAGCTGCAGCACGCCGTCATCCACGCCTGCCGCATGCGCCTGCGGCCCATTCTCATGACGTCGATCGCGTTTTGCGCCGGTGTGGTGCCGCTCATCCTGGGCAGCGGCGCCGGCAGCGAAATGCGCCGCGCCATGGGCGTGGCGGTGTTCTCCGGCATGCTGGGCGTGACGCTGTTCGGCATCTTCCTCACGCCGGTCTTTTACGTGCTGCTCAGGAGCCGGGGCGCACGCCGGCGCGAGGCGGCGCTGGCTGTGCCCGCAGGCGGCGGCAGCGGAGCCCTTGCGCACGCGCCGCGCAAGCCGGTCAAGGGAGACGGCGATGCATAAGAGGCCGAGAGAACGCTCAGCCTCTGAGTCCTCACGCACCAAGCCGCAAGCGCCGAGGCGCGCGCTGCGGCCCCTGCGGCGCGGGTCGTTTGCGCTGCTGCTGCTGGCGCTGGCCGGCTGCGCGGCGGTCGGCCCCGACTACCAGCGGCCCGACATCCACCTCGAGCCCGGTTTCATCAATGCCGGCGCTGCGGCCACCGACGCCCAGGCCGTCTCGCCCGACATCGCCAGTTTCTGGCGCGGTTTCGACGACGCCGCACTGACCGCGCTGGTCACTCGCGCGCTGCAGGCCAATGGCGACGTGCGCGTGGCCCAGGCACGGCTGCAGGAGGCGCGCGCCAACCTCGTCGAGGCCGATGCCAACGCGCTGCCCGGTGCTGCCGTCCAGGGCGGCGTCGAGCGTTCGGTGCGCCCGCTCACGCAGCAGCCAGGCGCCTCGCGCGGCGCGCGCACCGGCACCGCCTACGACATCGGCTTCATCGCCAACTGGGAGCTCGACTTGTTCGGCTTCTATCGCCGCGCCAGCGAATCGGCGGCAGCCCGGGTCGAAGCCGGCGAGGCGGGGCTCGGCGCGGCCCACACCGCGGTGGCCGCCGAGGTGGCGCGCAACTATCTCGAACTGCGCGGCTTGCAGCAACGCATGCGGGTGACCGAAGCCTCGCTGGTGAACCAGCGCGAGGGCTTGCGCATCGTGCAGGCGCGGCTGGACGCCGGGCGCGTCACGCAGCTCGACCGGGAGCGCGCGCTAACCCTGGTGGCCAGCACCGAGGCCTCGCTGCCCTTGTTGCAGTCGGCGATCGAGCGCAGCGCGTTTCGTCTTGCCACGCTCACGGCCCAGGCACCGCGCCAGGTGCTGCTTGCGCTGGCGGCCCCGGCCCCCTTGCCCGGCTTGCCCGTGACCGACCTTTCGCGACTGCCGCTCGGCACGCCGGACCAGTGGCTGCAGCGCCGCCCCGACATCCTGGCCGCAGAGCGGCAACTGGCGGCCTCCACCGCGCTGGTCGGCGTGGCCAAGGCCGACCTGTTCCCGCGGGTTTCGCTCAGCGGCCTGCTCGGCCTCAACGCCGCCACGCTGGGCAATTTGGGCCGCAGCGACTCGGCGCTGTATTCGCTCGGCGTGGGTTTGGCCTGGACGCCGCTCGACTTCGGGCGGCTGCGCTCGCGCGTCGTGGCCAGCGAAGCCCGCACGCTGCAGAGTCTGGCGACCTATGAGCAGACCGTGTGGCTTGCACTCGAAGAAACCGAAGGCGCCTTCAGCGGCTACAACCGCAGCGCGCAGCGCGCCGAGCGGCTCGGCTTGGCCGCCCGCAGCGCCGAAGAGGCCGCGCGCCTGGCGCGGCTGCGCTTCGACGCCGGCGTCACCGACTTCCTGGTCGTGCTCGATGCCGAACGCGAGGCCCTGCTCAACCGCGACCAACTGGTGCAGGCGCAAACGGGCACCGCGCTCGCCCTGGTCGCCGTCTACCGTGCGCTCGGCGGCGGTTGGTCGGGGCCGC
>JANONH010000518.1:0-5845 GCA_031420735.1 Methylibium sp. | reverse complement strand
TAAGACGCCAGGATGGCCGCGCACACGAACATCACCGGCCAGGCGGTGGAGCGCATCGAGACGCCCAGGCCTGCGATGACATTGGTGCCGTGGCCGGTGGTCGAAGCCTGCGCCACGTGCCGCACCGGCGCGTACTGCGTGCCGGTGTAGTACTCGGTGATCCACACCAGGCCGGCGGTCAACAGCAGCCCGACGACGGCGGCGCCGAACAGGCGCAGTTGCGTGCCGCTGGCGTAAATCGCGTTGTCGGGCATCACCCACTGGGTGATGAAGTAAAAGCCCACCAGCGAAATGAGCCCAGCGACGATGAGGCCCTTGTAGAGCGCGGGCATCACGTTCTTCATGCCGGGGGTGGCCTTGACCACGCTGCAGCCGATGATGGAGGCGATGATGGAAAAGCCGCCCAGCGCCAGCGGGTAGAGCGCAGCGGCCATGGGCGCTGCGGTGACGAGCAGCGAGCCCAGCACCATGGTGGCGATCAGCGTGACGGCGTAGGTCTCGAACAGGTCGGCCGCCATGCCGGCACAGTCGCCGACGTTGTCGCCCACGTTGTCGGCGATCACGGCCGGGTTGCGTGGGTCGTCTTCGGGGATGCCGGCTTCGACCTTGCCCACCAGGTCGGCGCCGACGTCGGCGCCCTTGGTGAAGATGCCGCCGCCCAGCCGCGCGAAGATGGAGATGAGCGAGGCGCCGAAGGCAAAGCCGAGCAGCGGCTTGAGCGCCACCGACAGGCCGGCGGTGGGCGTGACCTGGCCGTTGCCGGTCAGGAACCAGAACAAGATGCCCACGCCGAGCAGGCCCAGGCCCACCACCAGCATGCCGGTAATGGCGCCGCCCTTGAAGGCGACGTCGAGCGCGTCTTTCATGCCGCGGGTGGCGGCCTGCGCGGTGCGCACGTTGGCGCGCACCGACACGTTCATGCCGATAAAGCCGCAGGCGCCCGAGAGCACCGCGCCGGCCACGAAGGCCACCGCCGTGGTGCCGTCTATGAAGACGGCGATGAGCACCGCCAGGATCACGCCGACGATGGCGATGGTCTTGTACTGGCGCGCCAGGTAGGCGGCGGCCCCTTGCTGGATGGCCGCGGCGATTTCCTGCATGCGGGCATTGCCCGCATCTTGCCGCAGGATCCAGCCGCGCTGGACAAAGCCGTAGACGACGGCCGCGAGGCCACAGACGAGCGCGAACACGAGCGCCATGGAACTGGACATGAGCAGGGTCTCCTTCCTCTTTTTTAAAGAGGTCCTTGGTTTAGGGCCGCACGCGCTTCGGGTTGCCGCGACTTCATGGAGGCGTGCCCGGCGGTGCCGGCGCATGCTAAGTGAAGGCTTCACAAGCCGCAATCGAGCGCAGCGTGGTATGGGGCCCGGCTCAGCCTTGGCTTCGACGGCCGAGCCGCACGGTCAGCCGCCTGCAAGCTCGTCTCCTAGAATTCGCCGCACCCCCATGAAAGCGCGGTCCCAGCCATGAGCCTGCAAAACGTCACCCCCGGAGCCAATGCGCCCGAGGAGTTCAATGTGATCATCGAAATTCCGATGAACGCCGACCCGATCAAGTACGAGGTCGACAAAGCCAGCGGCGCGCTGTTCGTCGACCGCTTCATGACCACCGCCATGCACTACCCGTGCAACTACGGCTACGTGCCGCAGACACTGTCGGACGACGGCGACCCGGTCGACGTGCTCGTGATCACGCCGTTTGCGCTCACGCCCGGTGTCGTGGTCACTTGCCGCGCCGTCGGCGTGCTGAAGATGGAAGACGAAGCCGGTGGCGACGCCAAGGTGCTGGCGGTGCCCATCAGCAAGATCCTGCCCATCTACGACCACTGGAAGAAGCCCGCCGACATCAACCAGATGCGCCTCAAGGCGATCCAGCATTTCTTTGAGCACTACAAGGACCTCGAGGCCGGCAAGTGGGTCAAGGTGCAGGGCTGGGAAGGTCCCGAGGCGGCCATGAACGAAATCCGCTCCGGCATCGCCAACTCCAAGCCGTGAATTAGCCCACCCCCGTTGCGGCTTCGCCGCTCCCCCTGAAGGGGGCGCCGCTGGCGGCCCGGCGGAGCCGGTCCGCGGCGGCTGCTGGAATTGGGACCACCCCCGTTGCGGCTTCGCCGCTCCCCCTCTAGGGGGCGCCGCTGGCGGCCCGGCAGAGCCGGTCCGCGGCGGCTGCTTGACCGGCTCGTGCGTCGGAGTCGCGCGAAGCGCGGTGGAGTCGCGGCGGCCGCTTGGGAAGATTGCGCCTCTGCGTCAAGCATGGTTCTTCCTGCCATGCCCGTGCGGCGCGCCGGGGAAGGGGCGCTGACTACACTTGGATTCGGTTTTTTCTTCGCCTGAGCCCGAATGCGGCGCGGGCCCCACCCCATGTCGATCAAGCGCTTGTTGTCCCTTATGACCCTGGTTGCACTCACCCAAACCGCCCCGGCCGCGCCGGCCGCCTTGCCAGCGCTGCCGCAGGGCATCAAGGCGGTGACCGCCGTCGAAGGCATCGCCGAATACAGCTTGTCAATGGCCTGCAGTTGCTGCTGGTGCCCGACGACTCCAAGCCCAGCACCACGGTCAACCTGACCTACCGCGTGGGCTCACGCCATGAAAATTATGGCGAAACAGGCATGGCCCACCTGCTCGAGCACCTCATCTTCAAGGGCACGCCGACCAACCGCAACGTCTGGTCGGAGTTCAACAAGCGTGGCCTGCGCGCCAACGGCAGCACCTGGTTCGACCGCACCAATTACTTCGCCAGCTTCGCCGCCAACGAAGACAACCTGAAATGGTTCTTGTCGTGGCATGCCGACGCCATGGTCAACAGCTTCATTGCCAGGAAAGATCTCGACACCGAGATGACGGTGGTGCGCAACGAAATGGAGCGCAGCGAAAACAGCCCCGGGCGCATCCTCTACCAAAAGACGTTGGCGTCGATGTTCCACTGGCACAACTACGGCAAAGACACCATCGGCGCCCGAACCGACGTCGAGAACGTCGACATCGCGAGCCTGCAGGCGTTCTACCGCAAGTATTACCAGCCCGACAACGCCACGCTGGTTGTTTCCGGCAAGTTCGATTCCGACCAAGTGTTGCGCTGGGTGGCGCAGTACTTCGCCGTGCTCGAGAAGCCCGCGCGCGAGCTGCCCAAGCTCTACACGCTCGACGCCGTGCAGGACGGCGAGCGCGCCGTCACCCTGCGGCGCGTCGGCGGCACGCCGCTGCTCTATGTCGGCTACCACGGCCCGGCCGCGTCGGACCCCGACTTTGCGGCCATGGAAGTGCTGGCCATCGTGATGGGCGACACCCCTTCGGGGCGCCTGCACAAGCGCTTGGTCGAGAAGCAACTCGCCTCCAACGTGGCGGGCGAATCCTTTGGCCTGCACGACCCGGGCGCGGCCTTGTTCATTGCCGAGCTCGCGCCCGAGCAAGACATCGCGCGCAGCAGCGCCGCATTGCTCGCGGTGCTCGAGTCGGTGGCAGGCGAGCCGGTCACGGCCGAAGAGCTGGCGCGCGCCAAAGCCAAGTGGATCAAGGGCTGGGACATGGCCTTTACCAACCCCGAAACCGTGGGCGTGTCTTTGTCGGAGTCGGTGGCGCAGGGCGACTGGCGCCTATTCTTCCTGGTCCGTGACCGCGTCAAGGCGCTCACGCTGGGCGACTTGCAGCGCGTGGCAAGCGAGCGCCTGCTGCCTTCGAACCGCACGCTCGCGACCTATGTGCCCACCGACAAGCCGGTGCGCGCGCCGCTGCCGGTGCAGCCCGATGTGGCCGCGCAGTTCCGGGGCTTCAAGCCGCAGGCGGCGGCGGCGGCGGTGGCGGCTTTTGACGCCTCGCCCGCGAACATCGACGCCAAGACCGAGCGCTTCAAGCTCGCCAGCGGTCTGGAGACCGCCGTGCTCGCCAAGCCCACGCGCGGCAACGTGGTGCGTGCAAGCCTGGTGCTGCGCTTTGGCGACGTGAACAGCCTGGCCAAGCAGGGCGAAGTGCCCGCCATGGTGGCCACCATGCTCGACGAAGGCACCGCCAAACTCACGCGCGAACAGATCCGCGACCGGCTCGACGCCTTGCAGACCGAGCTCTCCATTTCGCCCGGCGCCGGTGCGGTGGTGCTCGATATCGCCACACGGCGCGAGCACTTGCCGGCGGTCATCGCGCTGCTCGGCGAGCTTTTGCGCGAGCCCTCGTTTCCCCAAGCCGTGCTCGAGGAGCGCGTCGGCCAGGCTCTCACCGCTGTGGAGCAGCAACGCAGGGAGCCCGAGGCGGTGGTGGCGATAGCGCTTGCCCGCCACGGCGACCCTTATCCGCGCGGCGACGTGCGTCACGCGCGCGATTTCGACGACATCGCAGCCGACCTGAAAGCCGTCAAACCGCAACAACTGCGCGACTTCCACCGGCGCTTCTACGGCGCGAGCCATGCGCAGTTTGGCGCCAGCGGCGACCTCGACGTGGCGCTAACCCGACGCGCACTCGAGGCCGCATTCGGCAACTGGAAAAGCAGCGTGCCCCAGGCCCGCGTGCCCACGCCGCTGGTGCCGGTGCCCGCAGCCCGGCTGGTGCTGCCCACACCCGACAAGCAAAACGCCACCATGGCGGTGCAACTGCATGTGCCGCTCACGGACACCGACCCCGACTACCCGAGCTTGACGCTGGCCAACCACATATTGGGCGTGGGCGGCAGCTCCCGCCTGTGGCGGCGCATACGCGAGCAAGAAGGCCTGTCTTACGGAGTCTCGAGCCATGTGGCCTGGAACCAGCACGAGCCCAACTCGCCATGGCATGCCGAGGCCATCTTCGCGCCGCAAAACCGCACCAAGGTGGAGACGGCGTTTAAAGAAGAGGTGGCGCGGGCGCTGAAGGAAGGCTTCACCGCCACGGAACTGAGCGAGGCCAAGAACGGCCTCCTCAGCGGGCGGCGGCTTGCGCGTGCACAAGACGTGCGGCTGGCCTCGGCGCTGGCCAACAACCTCTATCTTGGGCGCAGCTTCGCGGTTTCGCAGCGCGTGGACGACGCCTTGGCAGCGGCCACGCTCGAGCAGGTGAACGCGGCCTTGCGCAAATACTTGAGCCCGGAGCGCTTTGTCTACGCCATCGGCGGCGATTTCAAAACGCCTTGAATGCGCTGCGTGCCGTGTTTGGCGGCACGCAACACCGCTCAAATTGGCAGCACTTTGAACGCGTTGCGGGCCGTGTTCGACGGCGCTCAACGCCGCTCAAATGGGCAGCACTTTCACATCGAGCAGGCGCTCGCCGAGCCAGACCAGCGCCAGCAGCCCGGCCGCCACCGAGCCGCCCCGCAGTACGTAGCCGGCGGCGTGGCGCCCGCCGAGCGGCGCGAGCAGCAAGAGCGCCACAGCCACGACCACGAGCTGGCCTGCTTCGACGCCGAGGTTGAACTGCAGCAGGGCCAGGGCCATGCTCGCTGCGGGCAACTGCAACTCGAGCAGCGGGCCGGCGAAGCCAAAGCCGTGTATCAGGCCAAAGCCAAGCGCCGCGAGGCCGCGCCGCGGGCCGAGAAAGGGCCACAGGTTGTCGAGCGCGGTCAGCGCGATCGTGAGCGCGATGAGCGGCTCGATCACGCTGGCGGGCACGCTGAGCACGCGCCAGGACGCCAGCGCCAGCGTGACCGAGTGACCGAGCGTGAAGGCAGTCACCAGGGCGACCAGCGACCACGCGCGCACTCGCCAGCTTGCCGCCTTGGTGCCTGCGCGGGTGCCCAGCATCAGCGGCAGCATCAGGCACACCAGGAACAGCACGTGGTCGGCGCCGATAAGGATGTGGTGCAGGCCTTCGCCGAAGAAGCCGCCGCCGACTGCGGCACTCGCCTGCGGCGCGGCGCCGGCAGGCGCCTGGGCCGCAACGAGCGC
>JANONH010000517.1:0-5716 GCA_031420735.1 Methylibium sp. | reverse complement strand
TTGGTCGCGAAGCGGCCAAACCCTGGCCATGAAGACTTGGCATATTCGCCTCGTTTCGGCCGCGGGCGGGCGGGTTTCGCAAGCGCGCGCCATGGCGCGCTACTTATCGAGCTGGGTCTGGTTCCTGCCGCCGCTGGCCTTTATCCAGAGCGTGGGGGTGCCGACCCTGGGTGTCGCCGGCACGGCGGCCACGCTGGCGGGATACATGCTGGTCTACGCCTTGCTGGCGCTGGCACATCCCGAGCGCCAGTTCTGGCACGACGCGTGGTGCGGCACACGGCTCATCGACGCTCGCACCTCGGTGCGCGGCTAAGCGATGCCAGCAGCCGCCACCACCCAAGCACCCGCCCCTTTGCGCGCAGCTGGGCGCCCTTCGCCTGCGTCTCTGCGGCCAGCGCTCGAAGCCGCCTGGCGCGGCCTTACCATCGCCGGCCATGAGCAACCCGCATAAAGGCCGTACCGGGCTGGACCGTCTGTTTCGCGCCGTCGGCTACTCGGTACACGGGCTGCAGCTGGCCTTTCGCGGCGAGAGCGCCTTTCGCCAGGAAGTCTGGGCCGCGCTGGTGCTGCTGCCGCTGTCGCTGCTGCTCGGTCGCGGCTGGGTCGAGGTCGCGATGCTCATTGGTTCGGTGTTCCTCGTCTTGATCGTGGAGCTGCTCAACTCGGGCATCGAAGCGGCGATCGACCGCGTCGGCTACGAACTGCACGACCTCTCCAAGCGGGCCAAGGACCTGGCCAGCGCTGCGGTCATGCTCTCGCTCGTGCTGTGCGCCGGTGTCTGGACGGCCGCCGTGCTCAACCGCGTCTTCGCCTGACCGCCATGGACAGCTTCACCGTCTGCGTCTACTGCGGCTCGCGTGCCGGTCGCCTGCCGGCTTATGCCAACGCGGCGCGCGAAGTCGGCCGCCTCATCGCAGAGCGCGGCTGGGGCATGGTCTACGGCGGCGGCAAGGCCGGCCTCATGGGCCTCGTCGCCGATGCGGCGCTCGCCGGCGGGGCCGAGGTCGTGGGCGTCATACCGCGCTCGCTCATGGAGCGCGAGGTCGGCCACCGCGGGCTCGGCAAGCTGCATGTGGTGGACACCCTGCACCAGCGCAAGCAAATGATGGCCGAGCGCGCCGACGCCTTCATTACCCTGCCGGGCGGCATCGGCAGCATGGAGGAGTTGTTCGAGGTCTGGAGCTGGCGCCAACTCGGCTACCACGACCAGCCGATCGGCTTGCTCGACGTCGAGGGCTATTACGAGCCGCTCATCGGCTTGATCGCGCGCATGGTGGACCAAGGCTTCGTCTCACAGGCCTGCTCGGCAATGCTGCAGACCGGGCACGACCCGGCCGAGCTGCTGGACCGCCTGGCAGCCCAGGCGCGAGGCTCTTCGCGCCGCGACGACTACGCCCGCACCTGAGCACCTGCAGACCCTGCTGCTGCGCGCCGAGCCCCAACAGCGGGGAGCGCATAAGCCGTGCAAGCGGCCCTGCGTTTTCTCGAGAGCGAGCCGCCGCCGGGCGCTCAGACGGCGGCTTCGTCCGTCTCGCCGGTGCGGATGCGCACCACCTGCTCGACGCTCGTGACGAAAATTTTCCCGTCGCCGATCTTGCCGGTCTTGGCGGCATTCACCACGGCCTCGATGCAGCGCTCGACATCGGCGTCCTTGACGACCACCTCGACCTTCACCTTGGGCAGGAAGTCGACCACGTACTCGGCGCCGCGGTAGAGCTCGGTGTGGCCTTTCTGGCGCCCGAAACCCTTTACCTCGGTGACGGTGAGCCCCGAGACCCCGACCTCGGCCAGCGCCTCGCGCACTTCTTCGAGCTTGAACGGCTTGATGACCGCGGTGATCTGCTTCATGGAAAGGCTCCGCAATGCTGGGTAATTCGCCGCCAATTTAAGCACGGAACCCGGAGGTGATCGGGTAGCGCCAGTCCCTGCCGAAGGCCCGGTGGGTGATGCGAATGCCCACCGGCGACTGCCGCCGCTTGTACTCGTTGATGCGGATCAGCCGCGTCACGCGCTCGACGTCGGCCCGGGCGTATCCGGCCGCGACGATCTCGTCGGCGCCCTGGTCTTGCTCCATGTAGCGCGCGAGGATGGCGTCGAGCACCTCGTAGGGCGGCAGGCTGTCCTGGTCGGTCTGGTCGGGTCGCAGTTCCGCCGAGGGCGCACGCGTGATGATGCGCTCGGGAATCACCGGCACAGCGCCCTGCCCATTGCGCCACGCGGCGAGCCGGTAGACCAGCGTCTTGGCCACGTCCTTGATGACCGCAAAGCCGCCCGCCATGTCGCCGTACAAGGTGCAGTAGCCGGTCGCCATTTCGCTCTTGTTGCCGGTGGTTAGCACGATGCGCCCGGACTTGTTGGACAAAGCCATCAGCAGCGTGCCGCGGATGCGCGCCTGGATGTTTTCCTCGGTCGCGTCTTCGGGCAGGCCGGCGAACTCGGGCGCCAGGCCCGCCTTGAAGGCCTCGAACATGGGGACGATGGAGATTTCGTCGTACTGCACGCCCAGGCGCTTGGCCATGTCGCGCGCGTCGAGCCATGACATCTCGGCGGTGTAGGGCGAAGGCATCATCACCGCCCTCACCTTGTCGGCGCCGAGGGCGTCGACCGCGATGGCCAGCACCAGGGCGGAATCGATGCCACCCGAGAGGCCGATGATGGCGCCCGGAAAACCGTTCTTGCCAAGGTAGTCGCGCACCCCGGTCGTGAGCGCACCCCAGGCCTGCGCCTCCATGGCTGGCGCCGGCGCCAGCGGGCCGCTCACCTGGCCGTGCGCGCCCAGCTCCACCAGGAGCAGCTCTTCGGCGAAGCTTGCAGCCCGCGCACGCACCACGCCGGTGGCGTCGAGCGCGAACGAGCCGCCGTCGAACACCACTTCGTCCTGCCCGCCCACGAGATGGGCATAGAGCAGCGGCAAGCCACAGGCGCGGGCGCGCTCGGCCATGCGCGCTTCGCGTTCTTCGGCCTTGCCCAGGTGGAACGGCGAGGCATTGATGACCGCCAGTGCCTCTGCGCCGGCCGCCCTGGCGGTGGCCGCCGGCTCCTCGAACCAGGCGTCCTCGCAGATCAGCAGGCCCACCTTGATGCCGCCCGCCTCGATCACCACCGGCCCGAAACCGATGTCGCGGCCCGAGACGAAATAGCGCCGCTCGTCGAACACCTGGTAATTGGGCAGTTCGCGCTTGGCGTAGGTGGCCATGACGCGCCCGCCCGACAGCACCGACGCCGCATTCACCCGCCGCTGCACTTCAAGGGAGCGCGTGCGAACATCTCCCCGAGAGTCGAGCGAGAGCGGATGCCCCACCACCACCTGAAGCTCCGCCAGATCGGCCAGCGCGGCCGCGCAACTGGCCAGCGCCTCTTCGGAGGCGCGCATGAAGGCCGGGCGCAGCAGCAGGTCTTCGGGCGGGTAGCCTGTGAGCGAGAGTTCGGGTGCAAGCACCAGGCGCGCGCCGCGCGCGTAAGCCTTGCGCGCCAGTTCGGCGATGCGCGCCGCATTGCGCCCGAGCTCCCCCACCTCGGCGTTGAATTGAAGCAAGGCGACAGTGAGCGAGGCGGGCGTGACGGGCATGAATAAAAATCGAGAAGATCGCCAGGGGCCACAGGCGGGGCTAGAGGCCAGCGAAAACCATGGTACCGCCGCCGCGCCGAGCTGGACGCTCCAGGTCCACGACGACCCTGCGCACATCGACGCGAAACAGTGGGACGCGCTGGCGCGCGCGGCGGGCGCGGCCACGCCGTTCACGCGCCATGCCTATCTGTCGGCGCTGCACGAGTCGGGCAGCGCGGTGCAAAAGACCGGCTGGTCGCCGCAGTTCCTGACGCTCGAGCGCGAAGGCACGCTCGTGGGCGCCTGCCCGCTCTACCTCAAGGCCCATTCTTACGGCGAGTACGTGTTCGACTGGGCCTGGGCCAACGCCTACGAGCGCAACGGCCTGCCCTACTACCCCAAGCTGCTTTCGGCCGTGCCCTTCACGCCCGTGCCCGGCGCGCGCCTGCTTGCCGCCGACCGCACGGTGCGCGCCGTCCTGCTGCGCGCGCTGCAGCAATTGGCCGAGCAGAACCAGCTGTCGTCGGCGCACCTGCTCTTCATCGACGACGCCGACCGCGCCGTCGCCGAAGCGGCGGGCTGGATGCTGCGCAGCACCGTGCAGTTCCACTGGAGCAACCGCGAGCCCGAGCCCTATGCCGACTTTGCCGAGCTCCTCGCCACCCTGCAACGCGACAAGCGCAAAAAGATCCAGCAGGAGCGCCGCTACGTACGCGAGGCCGGCATCGAATTCGAGGTGCGCCTGGGCGCGCAAATCAGCCGCGCCGACTGGGATTTTTTCTACCGCTGCTACTGCAGCACTTACCGCGCACACCGCTCGCAGCCCTACCTCACGCGCGACTTTTTCGCCCGCATGGCAGAGACGATGGCACCGCACTGGCTGCTCTTCACCGCCAAACGCGCCGGCCAGCCGGTGGCCACTTCGCTGATCGCGCTCGACCCCGAACAAGGCCACGCTTACGGTCGTTACTGGGGCGCACTCGAGTCGGTGAATTGCCTGCACTTCGAGGCCTGTTACTACCAACCGCTGGCCTGGTGCATCGCGCACGGCTTTCGGCGCTTCGAGGGCGGCGCGCAGGGCGAGCACAAGATGGCGCGCGGGCTCATGCCGGTGCGCACGCACTCGGCCCACTGGCTGGCCGACCCGCGGTTTGCCGACGCCGTGCAGCGCTTCTTGGAGCATGAAGGCGCCGGAGTCGAGTCCTATGTGAGCGAGCTCGACGAGCGCAACCCCTTCAAGCCAACACCCTGAACTTGCGCGTGACCGTGCACGCCTAAACTTCCCGCCGCCCCATTCGGTGCCAACCCGAGGATCCTCATGACGCCCCAAGCGCTGCTCGAGAAGTACGGCCCCCGCGAAACGATGGCGTACGACGTGGTCGTGGTCGGCGCCGGCCCGGGTGGCCTGGCCACGGCCATTCGCCTCAAGCAGCTCGCTGCCGAGCGCGGCCGGGAGGTGTCGGTCTGCGTGCTCGAAAAAGGCTCCGAGCCGGGGGCGCACATCCTTTCGGGCGCCATCATCGACCCGCGCGCGATCGGCGAACTGCTGCCCGACTGGAAGGCACTCGGCGCCCCGCTCGGCCAGCCTGTCACGCACGACAAGTTCCTCTTCCTGAGCGAAACCGGGGCCCAGCCCACGCCCGAGTTCTTGCTGCCCGACTGCTTCAAGAACGAGGGCAACAGCATCGCGAGTTTGGGCAACTTGGTGCGCTGGTTGGCCACGCACGCCGAGGGCCTGGGGGTGGAGATCTTCGCCGGCTTCGCCGCCGCCGAGCTGCTCTACGGCGAAGACGGCTCGGTGCGGGGCGTGGCCACCGGCAACCTCGGAATCGCAAAGGACGGTGAGCCGGGCGATCACTTCCAGCTCGGCATGGAATTGCATGCCGGCTACACCGTGTTCGCCGAAGGCTCGCGCGGCCACCTTGGCAAGCAGCTCATTGCGAAGTTCAAGCTCGACGAAGGCCGCGACCCGCAAAGCTACGCCATCGGCATGAAAGAACTGTGGGAGCTGGCACCCGGCAAGCACCAGCCCGGCCTCGTGGTGCACACCGCCGGCTGGCCGCTCGAGAGCGACACCTATGGCGGAAGCTTCCTCTACCACGCCGAAGACAACAAGGTCGCACTCGGCTTCGTGGTCGGCCTCGATTACGCCAACCCCTGGCTGAGCCC
>JANONH010000516.1:0-1886 GCA_031420735.1 Methylibium sp. | reverse complement strand
CGGCGCGTTTGCTCGGCGACCTGCTCACGATGTGCGAGCACACGCACAAGCCCATGCACGAGATCACGCTGGGGGTGGCCGGCGAGGCGCAAGCGCCGCTGGCCCAGGCCTGGCAGAACCTGGCCGAGCTCACCGGCCTGCACGTGCGCACCGGCGGCGCCGGCCGCAGCGATTTCATCTGCCAAGCACAGGCCGCGCGCGACCCCGGCGCACCGGTTGCCCTGCTTGCGGTGCAGGATGGCCGAGCGCCGCGCTCGCTGCTGGCCGAGCAAATCGAGAATCACCGCTGCATGCTGCAAGCACTGCTCTGCGAGGCGCTGATATGACCCCCCGTTGCTAGATGACGACCCCCCGTTGCGGCTTCGCCGCTCCCCCAGGGGGCGCCGCTGGCGGCTCGGCAGAGCCGGTTCGCGGCGGCTGCTGGAGGTGGAACAACTCGAAACCGCCGGCGGCTGCGTTTGGCTGCTGGCTTCGGCGCTTGCGCCAAGGAGTTAACGCATGAGCATTCGCCATCTCGATCGACTCCTCACGCCGCGCTCGGTGGCGGTGTTCGGCGCCTCCGAGCGCCAGGGCAGTGTCGGCGCCACGGTCTGGCGAAATCTGCGCGCGGGCGGTCTGGCGGGGCGCGTGTTCGCTGTCAACCCGAAGCACCGCAGCCTCGACGGTGAGCCGGTCTATGCCAGCGCGCGCGACTTGCCCGAAGTCCCGGACCTGGCGGTCATCTGCACGCCGGCGGCCAGCGTGGCAGGCCTCGTCGGCGAGCTCGGCGCAATGGGCACGCGGGCGGCCGTCGTCATGACGGCGGGGCTCGGTGCCGCACAAAAGCAGGCCATGCTCGACGCCGCCCGCCCGCACCTGCTGCGCTTGCTCGGCCCCAATTGCCTGGGCCTCATGACGCCCGGGCTCGGCCTCAACGCCAGCTTCGCGCACACCGACGCGCTGCCCGGCGAGCTGGCGTTCGTGTCGCAATCGGGCGCGCTCGTCACCGCCATGCTCGACTGGGCCAAATCGCGCGGCATCGGCTTTTCGCATCTCGTGTCGCTCGGCGAGGGCGCCGACGTCGACTTCGGCGATCTGCTCGACCACCTGGGCAGCGACGCGCCGACGCGTGCCATCCTGCTCTACATGGAGTCGGTCGAGGCCCCGCGCAAGTTCATGTCGGCCGCGCGTGCGGCAGCGCGCAACAAACCGGTCATCGTCGTCAAGGCCGGGCGCGCCGGTCGCGGCCTGGCGGCGGCGGCCTCGCACACCGGCGCGCTGGCCGGCTCCGACATCGTCTTCGATGCCGCCATACGCCGCGCCGGCATGCTGCGCGTGGACACGCTGCAAGAGCTGTTCATGGCCGCCGAGACGCTGGCGCGCTTTCGCGGCAACCAGAGCGTGGGGCTCACCTTCATGACCACCGGTGGCGGCGGCGGCGTCATGGCCGCCGACGCCGCAGCGCGCGAGGGCGTCGCGCTGTGGGAGCCCGACGCCGCACTGCTGGCGCGGCTCGACGCGGTGCTGCCCGCGACCTGGTCGCACGGCAACCCGATCGACCTGATCGGCGACGCGCCGGTCGAGCGCTACACCGCCACGCTCGGCGCGTTGCTTGCCGAGCCACGCGCCGGAGCGCTGCTGTTCATGCACGCGCCCACCGCCATCGTCGCGAGTGCAGATATCGCGCGCGCCTGCGCGCCGCTGGCGGCGGGCGCGCAGGGCCGCGTCATGGGCTGCTGGCTCGGCGACGCCGCGGTGGCCGAGGCGCGCGGCATTTTCCGCAGCGCGGGCGTGGCCGACTACGCCACACCCGAAGACGCGGTGCGCGCTTTTTCCATGCTGCAGACCTACCGCAGGAACCAGGAACAGTTGCTGCAGGCGCCCGCGGCTGCGGCGCAGCGGGCCGC
>JANONH010000515.1:0-6130 GCA_031420735.1 Methylibium sp. | reverse complement strand
CCGCACAGCCGCCCGAAGGTGGGCTCGCTTTCGCTCGGCCGGACGGCGCAAAGCGGCCAGGGTGCCGCGTGAGCGCGGGTCCGCGGCTGGGCCTCGTCGAACTGCTCGACCGCGAGGGCGCGGTGGCGCACCGCATCGCGGTCACGCGCTGGCCGGTCACCATCGGGCGTGCGCTCGACTGCGACGTCGTGCTCGACGATCCGCATGCCGCGGCGCACCATGCCAGCATCGACGCCGACGATCCGGCGGCCCGCACCGAGGCGCCAGGCGACGCTGCCCGCGCTGGCGCAGTGGCCGTGCAGACGCGCTTGACCGTCGGCAACACGCGCAACGGCCTGCGCCTGGCGGGCGCCTTGCTCGAGGCCGGCGCCAGTGCGCCCTTGGCCAGCGGCGCCGAATGGCAGATCGGTCGCACCCGGCTGCGCCTGCGCTTGGCCGGCGAGGCCCTGCCGCGCGAGCTGGCCTGGGACGCACCAGCAACGGTGCGCCTGCGCTGGGTGGTGCTGGCGCTGGCCCTGCTGCTGGCCTGGCAGATCGGCGCGCACTGGCTGATAAGCGACCCTGGCGACCCGCCGAGCGGCTACCTGCAGGGCCTCGTCGCCTTGCCCTTCGGCTTGGGCGTGTGGGCCTTCCTGTGGGCGGTCGGCTCCAAGCTGTTCGCGCGCCACTTCGATTTCCTGGCTCATTTTCGTTGGGCGCTCTTGGTCGTGCTGGTGTCGCAAGCACTCGACCTGCTGCTGCCTTTGCTGGCGTTTTCGCTGTCGTGGGAATGGCTCGCGCGCAGCGGCGAACTGCTGGCCCTGGCCATCGGCTGCGTGCTGGTGCACGGCCACCTGGGGCTGGTGCTGCCGGCGCGGCGCCGGGTGCTCGCGATCGGTTTTGCGATCGTGTTCGTGGTCGGCAGCGGCCTCAAGCTCGCGCTCAACCAGCAGCGCAGCGACCGCTGGTTCTCACCGCTCTACCTGAGCGTGCTCGGCCCGCCGCAGTTGCGTCTGGCGCCGACTCTGGACACGCGGCGCTTTATCGAAGCAGCGCGCGCGCTGGAGGCACCGCTCGTCGAGCGAGCCCGGGACCGCGATTCGCGCAACGCCTGGTTGCCCGCAGGCGAAACGGAGTAGCGCCGCTGCAAAAACCTGCGCCGCTGGCAAGCGTGGCGTTTTCCTGCAAAATAGCACGACCGTTCTTTTTTGTGGAATCGCATGCCGGCCACCCCTGCCCGACCTGTCGCACCCGACGCACCCACCGAGCCCGACACGGCTGAGCGCGGCGCCCTGCGTGGCCAGCCCAAGGGCATGCAGACGCGTAGCGCCATCGTCGACGCAGCGCTCGGCCTGGCCGCCCACATCGGCCTCGAAGGGCTCTCCATCGGCGCAGTGGCCGAGGTCATGCGCATGAGCAAGTCGGGCGTGTTCGCGCATTTTGGTTCGCGCGAGGAACTGCAAATTTCGGTCGTCCGCGAATACCACGCCCGCTTCGAGGAAGAAGTCTTCGCGCCGTCCATGCAAGAGGGTCGCGGGCTACCGCGCCTATGCGCGATGTTCGAGCGCTGGGTCAAGCGGGTGTCGGTCGAGATCGATGCCGGCTGCATCTACATCAGCGGCGCGGTCGAGTTCGACGACCGGCCCGGCCCGGTGCGCGACGCCCTGGCCCACATGGTGCAGACCTGGCACGACGCGCTCGCGCGCGCCATCGGCATCGCCGTCGAAGAGGGGCACCTGGACCGAGACACCGACGCCGCACAGATGCTGTTCGAAATGCACGGCCTCATCTTGGCACTGCACCACGACGCGCGCTTCACCCGCAACCCCGGCGCGCCGGAACGCGCGCGCCGGGGCTTCGAGCGTTTGCTGCGCGACAACATGCCGCCGACCGCCACCACGCCCGCGCTGGCCAGCCGGCCGCGCTGACGCTGGTTTGCCCCGTTCCGCGCACCAAGCACCTCGCACCACACACCACGCACCGCCCGACACGGCCCAACCCCCGGAAGCTCCCGATGCCCACCTACTCACCCCCGATCCGCGACATGCAGTTCGTCGTTCACGAATTGTTGGGGGCGGGCGCCGAACTGCGGGCCATGCCGCCGCACGCCGAACTCGACCGAGACACCATCGATGCGGTGCTCGAGGGCGCCGGCCAGTTCGCCGCCGAGGTGAGCTTCCCGCTCAACATGGCCGGCGACGAACAAGGCTGCACGCTCGACCCCGCCAGCCACGAAGTCAAGACGCCGAGCGGCTTCAAGGCGGCCTACGCCCAGTACGTGAAAGGCGGCTGGCCGGCGCTTTCGTGCGACCCCGCCTTCGGCGGCCAGGGTCTGCCGATCGTGCTCAACCAGTGCCTCTACGAAATGCTCAATTCGGCCAACCAGGCCTGGACCATGTACCCGGGCCTGACGCACGGCGCTTACGATGCGCTGCGCACGCACGGCACGCCCGAGCAGAAAAGCATGTACCTGCCAAAGCTCACCAGCGGCGAATGGACCGGCAGCATGTGCCTGACCGAAGCCCACTGCGGCACCGACCTGGGCCTCTTGCGCAGCAAGGCGGTGCCGCGCGAAGACGGCAGCTACGCCATTACCGGCAGCAAAATCTTCATCAGCTCCGGCGAGCACGACTTCACCGACAACATCGTCCATCTGGTGCTGGCCCGGCTGCCCGATGCGCCGCCGGGCTCCAAGGGCATCTCGCTGTTCGTGGTGCCCAAGTTCCTGGTCAACCCCGACGGCACGCTCGGCGCGCGCAACCCGGTCTTTTGCACCGGGCTCGAGCACAAGATGGGCATCCACGGCAATGCCACGGCGCAGATCGCGCTCGACGGCGCCGTGGGCTCGCTGGTTGGCGCGCCTCACAAGGGCCTGGCCGCCATGTTCGTGATGATGAACGCCGCGCGCCTGGGCGTGGGCATGCAGTCGCTCGGGCTCACCGAAGTGGCCTACCAGAACGCAGCGGCCTACGCGAAAGACCGGCTGCAAATGCGCTCGCTGTCGGGAACCAAGGCGCCCGACAAGCCGGCCGACCCGATCATCGTGCACGCCGACGTGCGCAAGATGCTGCTCACCGCGCGCGCCTATGCCGAAGGCGGGCGCATGCTCGCGCTCTACACCGCGCTCATGATCGACCGCGAGCTTTCGCACCCCGACGCCGCGGTGCGCGAAGACGCCGCCGCTCAGGTGGCCCTGCTCACGCCGATCGTCAAGGCCTTTATCTCCGACAACGCCTGGATCGCCACCTCGCACTGCATGCAGGTGCTCGGCGGCCATGGCTACATCCGCGAGTGGGGCATGGAGCAGCATGTGCGCGACGCCCGCATCAACATGATCTACGAAGGCACCAACACCATTCAGTCGCTCGACCTGCTGGGCCGCAAGGTGCTGGGCGACCAGGGCGCCCGGCTCAAGGCCTTCGGCAAGCTCATCGAAGCCTTCGTCGAGGAAGAAGGCACAACCGAGGCGATGCAGGAATTCATCGACCCGCTGGCCGAGCTCGGCGGCAAGGTGAGCAAGCTCACCGCCGAGCTGGGCATGAAGGCGATGGCCGACGCCGACGAAGTGGGTGCCGCGGCGGTGGATTACCTGCGCGTGGTCGGCCACCTGGTGTTCGCGTATTTCTTTGCGCGAGCGGCGAAGATCGCTCTGGACAAGCAGGCCGGCGGCGACCCGTTCTACAGTGCCAAGCTCGCAACCGCGCGCTTCTATTTCGCCAAGCTGCTGCCCGAGACGGCCGGCCTGGTGCGCACGGCGCGCGCTGGCCCGGCGTCGCTGTTCGAAATGCCGGCCGACCAGTTCTGAGGCCGCGTCGTGCGGCGCGAGCCGAACGACGCGAATGACGACGACCACGAAAGAGACCTGCCATGAGTCGATTCCAAGTGCGCAAGGTGGCCGTGCTCGGCGCTGGCGTGATGGGTGCGCAGATCGCTGCGCACCTGGTCAATGCGAGAGTGCCGGTGGTGCTGTTCGACTTGCCGACCCAGGACGGCCCCAAGTCGACTATTGCCATGAAGGCGATCGAGAAGCTGGCCAAGCTCAAACCGGCGCCGCTGGGCCTGACCGATGACGCCGCGCTCATCGTCGCGGCCAACTACGAAGAGCACCTCGCGCTGCTGGGCGAATGCGAGCTGGTGATCGAAGCGATCGCCGAGCGCATGGACTGGAAGCTGGCGCTCTACGAACGCATCGCGCCGCACCTAGGCGCACATGCGCTGGTGGCGAGCAACACCTCGGGCCTGTCGATTACCCAGCTCGCAGAGGCGCTGCCCGAAGCGATCAAGCCGCGCTTTTGCGGCATTCACTTCTTCAACCCGCCGCGCTACATGGCGCTGGTGGAACTGATCGCCACGCCCGCCACCGAGCCGCGCGTGGTGGACGAGCTGGAGAGCTTCGCCACCACCTTTCTCGGCAAGAGCGTGGTGCGCGCCAGGGACACGCCCAATTTCATTGCCAACCGGGTGGGCATCGCCGGCATGCTCGCCACCATGAAGGAGGCGCAAACCAACGGCCTCAACAACGACGACGTCGACGACCTCACCGGCAAGAAGCTCGGCCGCGCCAGCTCGGGCACCTTTCGCACCGCCGACGTGGTCGGTCTGGACACGCTGGCGCACGTCATCAAGACGCTGCAGGACACGCTGACGGGCGACCCGTTCTACCCCACTTACGCGACGCCGCCGGTGCTGAGCGGCTTGCTCGCAGCCGGCGCGCTGGGGCAAAAAAGCGGTGCGGGCTTCTTCAAGAAAGTCGGCAAAGACATCCTTCGGCTCGACCCCGCACTGCAGGACTACGTGCCAGCCGGCGGCAAGGCCGATGAGCTGGTGGCGCGCATCCTCAAGAAGCCGCCCGCCGAGCGCCTGGCGCTGCTGCGCGGCAGCAGCAATGCACAGGCGCAGTTCTTGTGGGCGGTGCTGCGCGACGGCTTTCACTATGCGGCGGTGCACCTGCACGACATCGCCGAGAGCGCGCGCGACGTCGACTTCGCCATGCGCTGGGGCTTTGGCGCTTTGCAGGGGCCGTTCGAGTTGTGGCAGGCGGCGGGCTGGAAGCAGGTCGCTGAATGGGTGGCTGACGACATCGCCGCCGGCAAGGCGCTCTCAAACGCGCCGCTGCCGGCCTGGGTGTTTGCCGAGCCGGTGGCGAGCCAGGGCGTGCACACGCAGCAAGGCTCGTGGTCGCCCAGCCGCAGCGCCTACCTGCCGCAGCGCGAACTGCCGGTCTACGCGCGCCAGCACTTCCGCGAAAGCGTGCTCGGCAGCGCGGCCGCAGCACCGCTCGAGTCGGGCACCGAGCTGTTCAGGAATGCCGAGCTGCGCGTGTTCACGCTCGACGGCGAGGTCGCCATCGCCAGCATCACCGCCAAGCTGCACCTCATCGGCCCGGCCGTGGTCGAGGGCCTGCAAAAAGCGGTGGAGATCGCCGAAGCCGACTACCAGGGCCTCGTGATCTGGTCGCCCGACGACGTGTTTTCGGCCGGCGCCAACCTCGAGGCGCTGATGCCGGTGTTCATGAAGAGCGGTGCCAAGGGCATCGGGCCCGAAGTGAAGAAGCTGCAAGACGCTTTTCTGCGCCTGCGTTACGCCAGCGTGCCGGTGGTCGCCGCGCTGCGCGGCCTGGCACTCGGCGGCGGCTGCGAACTGGCGCTGCACTGCGCCCGGCGCGTGGCGGCGATGGAGAGCTATGTCGGCCTGGTGGAAGTGGGCGTGGGCCTGCTGCCCGCGGGCGGCGGACTCACCTACATCGCCCGGCGCGCCGCCGAAATGGCCAGCGCCGGCAATGCCAACGCCGACCTGCTGAAGTTCCTCATCGACGGCTTCACCAGCGCGGCCATGGCCAAGGTCGGCACCAGCGCGCACGAGGCGCGCAAGCTCGGCTACCTGCAAGAGGGCGACCGCATCGTCATGCACAAAGACGAGTTGCTGTTCGTCGCGGTGGCCGAGGCCAAGGCCTTGTTCGCAGGCGGCTACCGCGCGCCGATGAAGCGCCTGTTCCCGGTGGCCGGACGCAGCGGCGTGGCCAGCATCAAGAGCCAGCTCGCCAATATGCGGGGCGGCGCCTTCATCAGCGAGCACGACTTCCACATCGGCGCACTGATCGCCGAAGTGCTGTGCGGCGGCGACGTCGACGCCGGCTCGCTGGTGAGCGAGG
>JANONH010000514.1:0-2946 GCA_031420735.1 Methylibium sp. | reverse complement strand
CGCAGGGAGCTGGTGGCCGGCAATCCGCAGGGCTAAAGCGGGCGCGGGCGGGCCCACCGCGTTACGAGCCGAAACGGCCTGCTCGCCGTGCCGGGGCAGCCGCTACACTGCGCCCTTTTCGCGCGTTCCCTCCCCTGCCCTCATGGCCGAAGCACCCACAGCGAACGCCCCCGCGGCGCTCGAGCTCAAGAGCGCTGCGCTCACGCTGATCGCCGTCGCTATCAAGACCACCGACCTGGCCAGCCTCGCGCGCGAACTCGACGCGCGGGTCGCGCATGCGCCCGGCTTGTTTGAAAACGAGCCCGTGGTCATCGACCTGGGCGCCGTGCGCGACGTGCCAGAGCCGCTCGACTTCATGGCGCTGGTGGACCTGCTGCGCTCCTACGGCTTGGCGCCGCTTGCCGCCAAGCGCGGCAGCGCGCAGCAGATGCTGGCAGCACGCGCGGCCGGCCTCTTTGAGGCGCCCGAGGGCGCGCGTGTCGCGCCCGCCGCCGGCCGCACCACTCTCGACTCGGCCGCCACGCCGGTGGTGCTGACCGAGGTGGTGCGTGAGGTGCCCGTGCCGCTGCCGGCGGTGGCCACGCTGGTGGTAAGCAAGCCGCTGCGCTCGGGCCAGCAGGTCTATGCGCGCGGCGGCGACCTGGTCGTGATGGCCGCGGTGCACTTCGGTGCCGAGGTTATTGCCGACGGCCACATCCACGTCTATGCGCCGCTGCGCGGTCGCGCCATTGCCGGCGCGCGCGGCAACACCCAGGCGCGCATCTTCAGCACCTGCATGGAGCCCCAGTTGGTGGCGGTGGCGGGCATCTACCGCACGCTCGAGGCCGACTCGGCCGGCTCCGGTTTCGGCCAGGCGGCGCAAGTGCGCCTCGAAGGCCAGACCTTGCTGGTGGAGCCGCTGGTCGCCTGAGCCGCCGCCTCGTTTTCGCTGTTCGTCAACCCAGAAAGAACACACCCGATGGCCAGAATCATCGTCATCACTTCCGGCAAGGGCGGCGTGGGCAAGACCACCACCAGCGCCAGCTTCGCCGCGGGCCTCGCGCTGGCGGGGCACAAGACCGCCGTGATCGACTTCGACGTGGGCTTGCGCAACCTCGACCTCATCATGGGCTGCGAGCGCCGCGTGGTCTACGACCTCATCAACGTGATCCAGGGCGAAGCCAACCTGCACCAAGCGCTCATCAAAGACAAGCAGTGCGACAACCTCTACGTGCTCGCGGCGTCACAAACGCGCGACAAGGAGGCGCTCACGCAAGACGGCGTGGAGAAGGTGCTCACGGACCTGGGCGCGATGGGATTTGCCTACGTGGTGTGCGACTCGCCCGCCGGCATCGAGACCGGGGCGATGATGGCGATGCACTTTGCCGACGAGGCCGTGGTGGTGACCAACCCCGAAGTCTCCTCGGTGCGCGACTCCGACCGCATTTTGGGCATGCTGGCCTCCAAGACCAAGCGCGCCATCGACGGCAAAGACCCGGTGAAAGAGCACCTGCTCATCACCCGCTACAACCCCAACCGGGTGGTCGGCGGGCAGATGCTCTCGCTTGAAGACATTCAAGAGATCCTGCGCATACCGCTCATCGGCGTGATCCCGGAATCGGACACCGTGCTCGATGCTTCCAACCAGGGCCTGCCGGCGATCCACATCAAGGAAAGCGACGTCTCCGAGGCCTACCAGGACGTCATCGCGCGCTTCCTCGGCAAAACGCGACCCATGCGTTTCACCGAGGCGGAGAAGCCAGGCTTCTTCAAGCGCATCTTCGGCGGCGGGAGGTGAGCCGATGTCTCTGCTGTCGTTTTTTCTCGGAGAGAAGAAGAAGACCGCGGGTGTTGCCAAGGAGCGCCTGCAGATCATCTTGGCCCATGAGCGCACGGGCCGCAGCAGGCGCCCTGCCGACTACCTGCCCGCGCTGCAGCGCGAGCTGATCGCGGTGATCTCGAAGTACGTGTCGATCCGACCCGAAGACATCCGTGTGAACCTGGAGCGCCAAGACAACTTCGAAGTGCTGCAGGTCAAAATCGACCTGCCCGACGGCGTGCGCTGAAGCGTTAATCGAGCTGCGCCGAATCGCGCATCGTTGCACTCTTGCGGTAAGTCGGGCAGGCCCAGGCCGGGCCCTTCCATCGAAGCCGATCAGGTCCTCTTACGGCGCGATCGCGCTTGGCCGGAGGACAGTGAGGCGCCCGCGCTCATGCCGGGGTACCAGAAATCGCGCGGTCGCCGCACTGTCCTCCGGCCCGGTGAGGCGGTGTTTCTTCTCAGAAAGAAACAACCACCACCGGCAAGGCTTCGGTCGGGCCGCGGGCGCAGCGCATTGGCGCAGCCGAGCACTGCAGACTCTGGGCCGGCGTGCATACCCGCAAAGCAAGACGCGTGGCTACCGCTTGCAAACAGCCGCAGTGGGCCACTTTCAGACGGCCACTGCGAAACGTTCAAACGCCAAACCGTTCAACGCACCCGTGCAGACATCTCTTTGGCGAGGTCGCGAAAGCCGCGGCTGATCTCCGTGTGCGCCGCCACGCGCTGCCAGTACGCTGCGGCCACCGGCCGCGCGGGGCTTGCCAGGGCGTCCGCGGGTGGCTCGAAGGGAGTGAGGTCGAGCGCGCCCGAGCCGGGGTCGGGGCGCCAGCGCATCGGCAGCATGTCGTAGAGCGGCGCGAGCGTGAAGCGGCCCCGCGCCACGTCGGGCAGATCGACGAACAGGCTGAGGTTGCCGAAATGCATGTCGGTGTTGCCGATCAGGCGGCCGAAATGAAGCAGCGCCCGGGCTTGCGCCGCAGCGTCGGCCGGCAATCGTCGCTGGCGGGCGAGAGCGTCGCACGTGGCGCCCCAGTGCTGGCGGGCCCCGGCGACGAACTCGCCGTGGACGGCGTCGAGCGGCACCACATGGCGACGGCCGTGCAGGCCGATGCGGTCGAAGCGTGTCGACTCGAGGTAGGTGCGCG
>JANONH010000513.1:0-3390 GCA_031420735.1 Methylibium sp. | reverse complement strand
TCGGTGAGCAGGCTGCGCACCAGGGCAGAGTCGTCCACCACCACAACGCGGGTCTTGACCATTCTTGTTGGGCTCCTTGTCCGGGTGTGAAGCGCGTTCGCCTCAGAACAGGTCGACCGAGCCGCCGCCGGTGGCGGCGGGGTCGGCCAGCTGCGCCGCCCTGCGGTCCTGCGCCTGCAGTTCGGCGGCCTGGGTCGCGGCCAGGCGCTTGACCATGGCCTTGCCGCTGGCGGGCAGGAAGCAGACCTTGCGCGGGTAGATGTCGAGCACGTCCTTGCTGACCACGGGGATGCGCTCGGTCTTCAGGTAGTCGAGCACGAAGCGCGTGTTGCGCTCGCCCACGTTGAGCGTGTCCATGCCTGCAATCACCTGCCCGCCACCGAAGACCTTCGCTTCAAGCGACGAACGCGAGGCGCCGCGCTTGAGCATCTCGTTGATCAGCAGTTCCATCGCGTACGCGCCGTAGCGGCCGCTGGAGCCGTGGCCGTCAGGCAGCATGAAATGGTTCAGGCCGCCGACGCGGGCGTTGCGGTCCCACAGGCAGGCCGCAATGCAGGAGCCGAGCGTGGTCATGATCAGCAGCTCGTCGGTGTCGACGAAGAATTCGCCGGGCAGCACTTTCACCGCCTCGCACCGAAACCGGGTTTCGTACCAGAAGAACGAGGCCTCGCCGGGCTTGCGCGGTGCTGCCTTGAGTCGATCGAGTTTGGGTACCTCGGCCGCAGCGTTCGGTCGGTTGGCACTGGCAGGCGTGGACATGGGCGGACTCGGGACTCAAACACGCTCGTAGACCGTCTTGCCGCGCAGGCGGAAGAGGTCGCGGGAACTGCTGAAGTTTTCCGAGTGCCCCGCGAACAGCAGGCCTTGCGGTGCGATGGCGCGGTGCATGCGTTCGAGCACGCGGCGCTGCGTGGGGCTGTCGAAATAGATCATGACGTTGCGGCAGAACACGATCTCGAACGCGTCGCCGAGCTGCCAGCGTTCGTCCATCAGATTGAAGGCACGGAACTCGAGCAGTTGCCGGAGCTCGGGCTTGACGCGCATGAAGCCGCCGTTGCCGCCGGTGCCGCGCTGGAAGTGCTGGCGCAACTGCTGCGGCTCCAGGCCGCGCGCCTCGGCTGCGTAGACGCCGCGCTCGGCCGTTGCGAGCACCTTGGTGTCGATGTCGCTGCACAGGATTCGCACGTCGGCCTTCGGGCCAAGCGTTTCGACGACGGTCATGGCCAGCGAGTACGGCTCTTCACCGGTCGAGGCGGCGTTGCACCAGATCCGCAGGGGGCGGCCCTTGCGTTGCGCAAGTTCCGCCGCCAGCACCGGGAAGTGATGCGCTTCGCGAAAGAACGACGTCAGGTTGGTGGTCAGGCAGTTGACGAACTCCTGCCACTCCTGCTCGGCCGCGGGGCCCGTGGCCCGCTCGAGCGCCAGCAGGTAGCTGGCGAACGACGGCAGACCGACGTCGCGCAGCCGCCGCGACAGCCGGCTGTACACCATGGCCCGCTTGCCTTCGTGCAGGCTGATCCCGGCGCGCCGATAGATCAACTGGCGCACGCGCTCGAAATCGGCATCGCTCAAGCTGAACTCGGACTCGCGTGCAATATCTGGCTGGGATCGAGAGGGCAGGACAGCGTTCATGGGGTGGCCGGTTCGCCAAGGGGCGACAGCGCCAATGGTGGCGAATTCACGCCCGGGCAGAGGGCAGAGTAAGCGACCGAATGACCGTCATTTCTCGTCCCCTGAGCGGAGCGCACGAGGCCGGACACGATCGAGCGGCTCGGCGCGAATCAGAATCCCAGACTCGCCAGAAGGTCGTCGACCTCGCCCTGATTCGTGACCACGTCGGTTCTGCCTTCGGCGTTGACGACGGGCCCATTGAGGACGGCGGACTCGACCTTGTGCGCCTGCTCGGGCGGTGCGGCCTGGACCAGCAACTTGACCAGGCTGGCTTCGAGGTCGCTGGCCAGCGCCACCACCTTGGCCACCACCTGGCCGGTGAGGTCGTGGAAGTCCTGCGCCATCATGATGTCGGTCAGGTGCGCGTCGATGCGCGAGGTGGCGCCTTCGACATCGCCGACGAAGTTCATCACCGCCCCCGACGCCACCGCCTTGACCGGGTCGGCGATCAGGAAGGCAGCCAGCTCGCGCGTGGCGCCGGCGATGTGCTTGTGTTCCAGCTTGGCCTGGTCGACCGAGTTCAGCACCTTGTCGGCGGCTTCGCCGGTCTTCCTGGCGATGTAGCTCAGCCGGCTGCGCGCATCGGGCAGTCCGTCGGCGGCCTGCTGAAGCTTGGGCATGACGCCGAGATGGGTCAGCGTGTCATGCAACTGGCGCGTGATCAGACCCAGTTGGTGAAACACCTCGGGCGAAGCTGCGGCGGCCATCTGCGGGGCCAGCGCGGCCAGGTTGTCCATCTTCATGTGGTTGTCCTCGAGTTGTTGTCAGGCGGTTGCCGTCAGCTTTTGCATGATCTTCTGCACCTTCTCTTCCAGCGTGGCCTTGGTGAAGGGCTTGACGATGTAGCCCGCCGCGCCGCTCTGGGCCGCCAGGACAATGTCCTCCTTGCGCGCTTCGGCCGTCACCATCAGCACCGGCAGGTGCTTCAGGCTGTCGTCGGCCTTGACCGCCTTGAGCAGGTCAAAACCGGTCATGTTGGGCATGTTGATGTCCGAGACGACGAAATCGAACTTCTGCGCCTTCAGCATGGCCAGCGCCACGACGCCGTCTTCGGCTTCCTCGGCGTTGTTGCAGCCCATCTCCTTGAGCAAGCCCCGAACGATGCGGCGCATGGTTGAAAAGTCGTCGACGATCAGGAATTTCAGGTTCGTGGTATCGCTCATGTCGGTCCTCGCTCGATTGCGCTCAGGACCTTATCGGTCGCCTGCCATGGAACTTGAGACGCTCTCGCAGCCGCCGCCGCGGCCCGCAGCAGCGCCGAATTGGGCCTGATCCCGAGCGCTTTTCGATCGATCCGGCGGCGGCTCGCATCCGGACAATTCGAGCCGAACCCTCGGACGTGGCAACCACGTTGCCGAGGCCCAACCTGCCCGCCGAATGAACCCAGTCCTTTCGCCTGACGAAGCCGCGGCACGCGCCAGTTTCGTGACCCCGCGCCTGCGCCTGCGCCGCTCGAGCAAGGGCTGAGTCGATGCCGGCAGAAACCGTGATTTCGTCGCTGCTGTGGTTCATTGCCATCCTGGCATTGATCCCGTTGGCGCTCTGGCTGTTGAAGCGCACGCCTGCGGGCGGTGGCACGGCCAACGGACTGATGCGCACCGTGGCGGTGCTGCCCCTGGCGCCGAACCAGCGCGTGGTGACGGTCGAGGTCGGCCGCGGCGACGCCCGCCGCTGGCTGGTGCTCGGCATCACCGGCCAGCAAATCGCCACCTTGCACAC
>JANONH010000512.1:0-1529 GCA_031420735.1 Methylibium sp. | reverse complement strand
CGCCTCGCCGAAGGTGCAGACGGTGTTCGTGGCGCCGGGCAACGGTGGCACGGCGATGGACCGGCGCCTCAAGAACGTCGCCATCACGGAGTTGGCGGCGCTGGCCGACTTCGCGCAGGCCGAAGGCATCGGCCTCACCGTTGTCGGCCCCGAAGGGCCGTTGGCTGCCGGCGTGGTCGACCTGTTTCGCGCACGCGGCCTGCGCGTGTTCGGCCCCACCCAGGCGGCCGCGCAACTGGAGAGCTCCAAGGTTTTTTCCAAAGATTTCATGCGGCGCCACGGCATCCCGACCGCCGCCTACGCCAGCTTCACCGACGCCGCCGCGGCGCATGCCTACGTCGACGGTGTGGGTGTGCCGATCGTCGTCAAGGCCGACGGCCTGGCCGCGGGCAAGGGCGTGGTGGTGGCCCTGACGCTGAACCAAGCGCACCAGGCGATCGACGCCATGCTGGCCCTCGGCGCGGGCGGCTCGGCAGCACCGCGTGAGGCTGGCCGCGACGCCGACGCCGCCGCGGCCAAGGCCGACTGCGCACGCGTCGTCATCGAGGAATTTCTTGTCGGCGAAGAAGCGAGCTTCATCGTCATGGCCGACGGCAAGAACGTGGTGGCGCTGGCCACCAGCCAGGACCACAAGCGCCTGCTCGACGGCGACCTCGGCCCCAACACCGGCGGCATGGGCGCGTATTCGCCAGCGCCAGTGGTCACGCCCAACGTGCACGCCAAGGTCATGCAAGAGATCATCCAGCCCACCCTCGAGGGCATGGCCCGGGACGGCATTCCCTACACCGGCTTTCTCTACGCCGGCTTGATGATCGACGCCCAGGGCCACCCGAAGGCGCTCGAATTCAACTGCCGCATGGGCGACCCGGAAACGCAGGCCATCCTGATGCGCCTGCGCAGCGACCTGCTCGACGCCCTGACGCACGCAGCCGACGGCACGCTCGACCGCATCGAGCTGCAATGGGACCGCCGTTATGCGCTGTGCGTGGTCATGGCCGCCGGCGGCTACCCGGAGCGCCCGCGCTTGGCCGACGTGCTGAGCGGCCTGCCGAGCCCGCACGCGAGCGAACAAGACAGCGAGAGCGCAGACACCATGGTCTTCCATGCGGCCACCACGCGCCTGGCCAACAAATGCCTGGTGAGCAGCGGCGGGCGCGTGCTGGGCGTCACGGCGCTCGGCGATTCGGCCAAGGTGGCGCAGGCGCGCGCCTACGAAGCGCTGGCGCCGATACGCTTCGAGGGCATGCAGTTTCGCCGCGACATCGGGCAGCGGGCCATCAAGCGATGACGCCGGTCGACGCCGCCGGCCGTCAGTGCGAAGCGACGATGCAGGGCTTGCAGGGGGTGCAGCGCGCGCAAGGCGTGCAGGGCGCCTGCGGGCCCACGGCCGCGGTGCGCGCCTACCTGCTCGGGCTGCAGGCGCGCATCGTCCTGGCGCTCGAAGCCGAGGACGGCGGGCGCTTTCAGAGCGATGCCTGGGTGCGCGAACCCGGCGGCCCGCTCGAGGGCGAAGGCCTGTCGCGCCTCAT
>JANONH010000511.1:0-2196 GCA_031420735.1 Methylibium sp. | reverse complement strand
CACCACTTTCCCGTAGGACGGGGACTTCGGGTTGGCGTCGATCGTCACCAGCTTGTCGGCGCCGTCGCCCCAGCCCTCGACACCGAGCGTCCAGACGTGGACGTAGTCTTCCTGCCCCTTGATGAGCTTGCTCATGTAGGGCGAATTGCAGGTTTCATCGGCGCGCACCGTGCCACCGGCCACAAGGGCGAGGCAAAGGGCGGCAAGCAGCGCGGGGCGTCTGGGGTGCATGGTGCTTCCTTCGGTGGTCTGGGTTCCAAACCATAGGCCGCGCCGAAGCGCTGTCAATCGAGGAATGCTCGGCAGGCGGGCGCGAGTCGCAGGGCGCTCGTGGACCGACGCGCGACGCGCGCCGTGGCTCATGTCGAGCTCGTTTAGCCGCCGCGCGCGGGCGAAGCGCGTACCCGCACTGCGACTCGGGCGACGGTTCGCGCCCTGCAGGCGGCGCCCTCGAGCTGGCACTCCCAGACTGTTAGCACGGACCAGCCCAAGGCCCGCAGCGCGCTCGCCTTGCGCCTGTCCCGTCGGACGTTCGCAGCGAGTTTGGGGCTCCAGTAGCTGGCGTTCAATGCCGGCGTATGTCCGGCCCGACATGAATGCCGATGCCAGAAGCAACCATGCACGAACAAGGCGACGCGGTACTTCGGGAAGACGATATCCGGGCGACCGGGCAAACCCGGCCCGTTCAGACGGTAGCGCAAGCCCATGCGGTGCAAGCCATGCCGTAGCGCGATCTCCGGTTCGGTATCGCGCTGCTTGATCCGCCTCATGCGCTCGCTTCTGGCGGCCGCGCTCAACATGTCTGCCACCAGCCCTCCACTAAACTCGCCGGCATTCGACAACGAGCCCGCCATGCACGGACCCGACATCCTCACCCGCACTCTGTCGGTCGCCACGACCGGCGCCGGCTCCAAGGGGTTTGCTTACGGTAACGCGTGGCAATACCACTCGCAAAGCGACCGGCATTCCAAGATCGCATGCTGGGGCCTGACACTCGACTTGCTGCTCAGTTGCCCTCTTCTGCGCACCCATGTAACCGAGGGCAAGGTCGGACTTGGCATCAATCACGAGTTGCGCGATTTCAGGAACAACAAGAAAAAGAACCTCGACCTGGTGCTGTGCCGCGTTTCGCAAGATCGCGCGTCGGGCGGTGGCAAAGGCGGGGCGAAAGGCGCACGGGACTTTGCCGGGCTTGCCATCGCCTATGCACTGCAGCTCGAAGACGCCGATCGCCGAGCGCTTGGCGCGCTTCCGGCATTGCCGATCGCTGGCGTTGCGACCGTCTTGGTCGCCACCGAGGCGAAGGCGGCGATGACCGCCTACTTGAAGGCTCGTCCACGATTGAAAGACGAGCTCACCTCGAGCCACCAGACAATCCACGGTGACAACGAGTCCGCCATCGCGGCCGGTCTGGTGCTGATAAACGGCGCATCGACGTTCGTGTCGCCTGGCCTGAACAAGCATGATCTACGGCAGTCTGCGGCCGTCGTCTCGAAGCACCGCCAACCGGGCGATGCGGAAAAAGTGATCGCGGGACTGCGCGACATCCAACGCCGCTCGGCACCGAGCGACAGCGGGTTCGACGCGCTGGGCGTCGTCGTTGTCGACTGCCGAAACGACGGCTCGCCGATCACGCGCCTGACGGCGCATCCTCCGGCGCCAAGTGCTGCCGATGATTTTGATTACGCGCGTTTCGTCGGTCGCCTGGCACACCTGTACGCGACGCGTTTTTCGCACCTTTAGCAAGTTTCAGGCGGCGATCAACGCGAGTTGCGGGTCGGCGCACACCATCAGCGGCCCACCCATGCGCATGGCGTGGCGTTCGACCGCTTCGATGAAACCGGGCTCGAAACGAAGCTTGGCGCGCCGCGTGCGGCCAAGGAAACCGAGTGTCGCCTTGAGCGACAGCGGCACTTGCCCGGCGCGGTCTGTCAAGAAGCTGGCCAGCGGTGGCGGTCGGATGCCAAGCGGGTCGACACCGATCCGAACCGCGAGCGTTTTCTTGCCATCGAACCGCGCCGCGCGCGGCATCTTGCCCGTTTGGTTGACGTCGAAGTCGGTATCGCGCGAGCGCTCGTAGGACCCGGGCGCGGAGATGCGCTCGCCGACCCACTTGGCTACCGGCACGCTCACCGCGCTGCCCACCAGGCTCCACCGCGCCGAGGTCCGCACGATCGCTTCCGCAGGCGCCGTCCA
>JANONH010000510.1:0-2243 GCA_031420735.1 Methylibium sp. | reverse complement strand
GCTCACGCTGGGCATGGAAGGCGCGGGCGTCATCGAGGCGGTGGGCGAGGGCGTGACGCACCTGAAGGCCGGCGACCGCGCCGCCTACGCAAGCAACCCGCCGGGTTCGTACAGCGAAGCGCGCGTGATGCCGGCCAAGACGGTGTGCAAGCTGCCCGACGGCATTGCCTTCGACACCGCGGCCGGCATGATGTTGAAGGGCTTGACGGCGCAGTACCTGCTCAAGCGCACCCAGCCGCAAGGCGGCCTGCAGGCTGGGGACCACGTGCTGTGGCATGCCGCCGCGGGCGGCGTGGGCCTGATCGCCTGCCAGTGGGCGCGCGCGATGGGCCTGCAACTCATCGCGACTGCAGGCAGCGCCGCCAAGTGCGCGCTGGCGCTGGAGCATGGCGCCGCGCATGCGATCGACTACCGCAAAGAGAACTTCGTCGAGCGCGTCAAGGAGATCACGCAGGGCGCCGGCGTGAAGGTGGTCTACGACTCGGTGGGCAAGGACACCTGGGACGGCTCGCTCGACTGCCTGCGCCCCTTCGGCCTGATGGCCAGCTTCGGCAACGCCAGCGGGCCAGTGCCGCCGTTCGCGCCTGGCGTTTTGGGTGCGAAAGGCTCGCTGTACGTGACGCGGGCCACCCTGTTCACGCACATCGCCACGCGCGAGGCGACGCAGGCGATGGCCGACGATCTGTTCGCGGTGGTGCAGAGCGGCGCGGTGAAGATCCGCATCGATCAGCGCTATGCGCTGGCAGACGCGGCGCAGGCGCATCGGGATCTGGAGGCGAGGAAGACGACGGGGTCGTCGGTGTTAATGGTTTCAGGGGTTTCAGGGGTTTCAGGGGCTTCAGGAGCCGCAGAATGAACAGCAAGAACACGATTTGTCTTTGGTACGACGGCGCCGCAGTCGAAGCGGCCCACTTCTACGCCGAGTCTTTCCCCGACAGCAGGGTTGAAAGGATCACTCGCGCGCCGAGCGACTATCCCGCAGGCAAGCAAGGCGATGTGCTGACTGTGGAGTTCACCGTGGCCGGCATCCCGTGCCTCGGCCTCAATGGCGGCCCGCAGGTGAAGCACAGCGAGGCGTTCTCGTTCCAGATCGCAACCGACGACCAAGCCGAAACTGATCGCTTGTGGAACGCGATCGTCGCCAATGGCGGGCAAGCAAGCGAATGCGGTTGGTGCAAGGACCGCTGGGGCATCTCTTGGCAGATCACGCCACGCGTGCTCATGTCGGCCCTTTCCGGCGCCGACCCTGCGGTGGCCAAGCGCGTGTTCGAAGCCATGATGACCATGGGAAAAATCGATGTGGCAGCGATCGAGGCAGCGCGGTTAGGTTGAGGTACCAGTAACTTGGCGCGCAAGCCTTCGTTGCACTACCAGCGCCCGTAGAAGAGAGTGTCCGAGATCAGCCGTGGGTCCGCTGGGTTCGCGTGCAGCAGGCCCGGCGCCTGGGCCGCGCGGCGGTAGGCGCCGTAGGCCTTGTAGGTGCTGCGGCCGCTGCGGTAGGTCTCGTCGCCGTTGCTTCCGCCGAAGGCCGCCCAGTCGGCTTCCTTGTCCTCGTTGAACCAGACCACCATGCGCGCACCCGAGGCCGGGGCGTAATCGAAGAACTGCGTGATCCAAGCCGACTTGCCGGCCACGTCCACCGCACCGGGCCGGGCCGTGGTGGACGCGGTCTCGGTCAAGGCCAGCGGCAGCGTGGTCAGGGCACGCAGCCGGGCGGTCATCGGGCCGAAAACCTCCTGCGGCGTGCGCCAGGCCGACCAGCTCTGGCTGGCGCCCCAGTTGTAGCCGTCGATGCCGATCCAGTCGACGTAGGCGTCGCCGGGGAAATACGACTCGGCGGCCACCGGGCCCACGTCCTCGTGGTTGACGGCCCAGACCCACTGCACGCTGCTCGAGTCCAGGCCCTTCTGCCAGAACACGCCGCGCACCCGCTGCCACATCAGCACGTAGTGCGCCGTCGAGTTGCCCCCTGTGGCGGCACTCCAGGGATACCAATTGCCATTCATCTCGTGCGCCAGGCGGATGTAGACGCGTCGGTCGTCGGCGGTGCCCAGGCTGCCGTCCGGGCCGCTGATGAAGACCTTCATGCGGTCGGCCCACGCGTTCAGGTAGGCGTCGTACTCGCCCCCTGCGGCTCGCGCCGCCACGTTGGCCGGGGTGGCCGAGGGCGAGCACAGGTACGGCTCCCAGCTGACCACCGGCACGTTACCGCTGGCCCAGATGTTCGGCAGCTGCTGCTTGAA
>JANONH010000509.1:0-7497 GCA_031420735.1 Methylibium sp. | reverse complement strand
GCGCGGCGGTCATGCGCAGCTTGCCGCCCGAAAAACGGTCGGGCTGCACCTTGCCCTGCACGACGACGAACTCGTCCTCGACCAGCCACTCGCGGTGCGCGTTGAGCAGGTCTTCGCTGGCCACCACTTCGATGGTGTCGGTCTTGTCGTCGAGCTGGAAGATGGCCACGCGCCCGCGCTGCGTTGGCACCACGCGCAGGCCCGTCACGATGCCCGCGAGCAACTGCGGCTCGCGCGAATCGAGCAGGTCGGCGATGCGGCGCTTGGCGAACTGCCTCACCTCGGCTTCGCAGTCGTCGAACAGATGCCCCGAAAGATAAAAGCCGAGCGCCTGTTTCTCGAGCGTGAGCCGCTCCCGCAAGCTCCACGGCACGGCCGCCAGCAGCGCCGGCTCGACGCTGCTGGCGGCGTGCGAGTCGCCGGCGTCGAACAGCCCGCCCTGGTCGGCGTGAGCCGCTTGGGTGTCGGCGTATTCGAAGGCCAGGGCCACGCTGGCCATCGACATGGCGCGGTCGCTGTGCAGCGCATCGAAGGCGCCGCCCTTGACCAGTGCGTCGACCACGCGCTTGTTCACGCGCGTGCGGTCCATGCGCGCACAGAAGTCGAACAGGCTCGCATACGGCCCGCCGGTCAGGCGCGCGGCGATCACGGCTTTGATGGCGCCCTGCCCCGTGCCCTTGATGGCGCCCAGGCCGTAGCGCACGCGCTGGTCGTCGACCGGCTCGAAGCGCCACACGCCGGCATTGACGTCGGGCGGCTCAAAGCTCACGCCGAACTGCCGCGCATCGCGCACCAGCGCGCGCAGCTTGTCGGCGTCGTCCATCTCGATGGTCATGTTGGCCGCGAAGAACTCGGCCGGATGGTGCACTTTGAGCCACGCCGTCTGGTAGGCCAGCAGCGAGTAAGCGGCAGCATGGCTCTTGTTGAAGCCGTAGCCGGCGAACTTCTCCATGAGGCTGAACACTTCGTCGGCCTTGGCCTGGGCGATGACTTTTTCCGCCGCGCCGGCACGAAAGATGGCGCGGTGTTGCGCCATCTCTTCGGCCTTCTTCTTGCCCATCGCGCGGCGCAGCAGGTCGGCGCCGCCGAGCGAGTAGCCGCCGAGCACCTGCGCGGTCTGCATCACCTGTTCCTGGTAGACCATCACGCCATAGGTTTCGCCCAGCACCGTCTCGAGCAAGGGGTGCGGGTACTCGACCGCCTCGCGCCCGTGCTTGCGCGCGCAAAAGGTCGGGATCATCTCCATCGGGCCCGGCCGGAACATGGCGTTGAGCGCGAACAGGTCTTCGATGCGGCTCGGCTTGGCGTCCTTGAGCATGCGCTGCATGCCGGCCGATTCGAACTGGAACACCGACTCGGTGCGGCCCTCCGAGAACAGCTTGTAGACCTCGGCGTCGTCGAGCGGCAGGGCCTCGAACCGGAAGCCCGCGCGCTGCGGGTGGCGCTGCACCATGAACTCCTTGGCCAGCTCCAGGATGGTGAGCGTGGCCAGGCCGAGAAAGTCGAATTTCACGAGGCCGATGGCCTCGACATCGTCCTTGTCGAACTGGCTCACTGCGCTGTCGCTGCCCGGCTGCTGGTAGAGCGGGCAGAAGTCGGTGATCTTGCCCGGTGCGATGAGCACGCCCCCGGCATGCATGCCGACGTTGCGCACCGTGCCCTCGACGCGTTCCGCCAGCGCGAGCAGCTCGGCGACCTCTTCTTCGCGCTGCTCGCGCAACTCGATCTCGGGCGCTTCCTTGCGCGCATAGACCAGGCTCGGGTCGGGCTTGTCGCCCGGGCGCTTGAGCGTGACCTGCTTGCCCGGCGGCGCCGGCACGAGCTTGGCGATGCTGTCGACGTGGCCATAGCTCATGCCGAGCACGCGGCCAACGTCGCGCAACGCCGCCTTGGCCGCCATGGTGCCGAAGGTGGCAATCTGGCTCACCGCGTCGCGCCCGTACTTCTGCTTCACGTAGTCGATCACACGCTCGCGGTTGCCCTGGCAGAAGTCGATGTCGAAGTCGGGCATCGAGACGCGCTCGGGGTTGAGGAAGCGCTCGAACAACAGGTTGTAGCGCAGTGGGTCGAGGTCGGTGATGGCCATCGCGTAGGCCACCAGGGAGCCCGCTCCCGAGCCCCGGCCGGGCCCGACCGGGCAGCCATTGGACTTGGCCCAGTTGATGAAATCGGCGACGATCAAAAAGTAGCCGGGGAAGCCCATCTTCAGGATCGTCGAGATCTCGAACTCCAGGCGCTCGAGGTAGCGCGGGCGCTCGCGCTCGCGCTCGGCCGCCTCTGGGTAAAGCTGCATGAGCCGAACCGCCAGGCCCTGATGCGAAGCGTGGCGAAAGTAGGCCTCGGGCGCCATGCGCACGCCCTCGACCTCGGGGATGGGAAAGTCGGGCAACTGCGGCTTGCCCAGGGTGAGCGACAAATGGCAGCGCTGCGCGATGGCCAGCGTGTTAGCCAAAGCCGAGGGCACGTCGGCGAACAGCGCGGCCATCTGCGCTGCGCTCTTGAAATACTGCTCGCGCGTGAAGCGCTTGATGCGCTTGGGATTGGTGAGCGTCTCGCCTTCGGCGATGCACACGCGCGCCTCGTGCGCCTCGTAGTCGTCGGCCACATGGAACTGCACCGGGTGCGTGGCCACCACCGGCAGGCCCAGCCGGGCCGCCAGCGCCACGGCCGCTCGCACGTGCGGCTCGTTGGTCGGCTGAGCGGCGCGTTGCAGCTCGAGATAAAAACGCCCGGGGAAGAGTTCCGCCAGCCGCTGTGCGAGCGACTCCGCCCGCAGCGCGTCGCCGGCCAACAGCGCCTGCCCCACCGCGCCGAGGTCGGCTCCCGAAAGCGCAATGAGCCCGGCGCTGTGTTCGGCCAGCCGAGCCCACGTCACGCAGGCGAATTGGTTGCGCACGACGTTCTTGCACCAGGCCTCGGAGATGAGCGCGCACAGATTCAAGTAGCCGGCGCCGTCTTGCGCCAGCAGGACGAGCCGAGTGGGCAGCTTGTCGAGGGCGCTGGCACCGGCCTCGGGCTCGAGCCAGAGGTCGGCACCGAGCAGCGGCTGCACGCCGCTGGCGCGCGCCGCGGTGTAGAACTTGACCGCGCCAAAGAGATTGGAGAGGTCGGTGATCGCCAGCGCCGGCTGGCCGTCGGCCGCGGCACTGGCCACCATGTCGGGCACGCGCAGCATGCCGTCAACGACGGAGTGTTCGGTGTGGGTGCGCAGGTGGACGAAAACGGCGCGCGAAACGGCGGCGGGCTCAGAAGAAGGCAGGCTCATCGGCCGATTCTAGAGAGCGCCCCGGAAGGCGGCGCTGCTTGCCTGCGCACGCAGCGTGTCGGGCGCAGCGCCCTGGGCCGAACACGCGGCAGGTGAGCTCGCGCTTTGGCGCGGCGGCCCGCTTGCGCTTTGGCGCCGCGGCCCGCTCTAAGCGTCAGGACGCATCAACCGGCAGCCACGCCTCAAGCCTTGGCGCTGGGTCGCGCGGAGACGGCCGCGTGCCAACGGCGCAGGTGGCTGCACTCTGGCGGAATTTCCACCGCCGACCATTTGGCGAAATCGACGCCACACAGGGCCGTGATGTCGGCCACGGTGTAGCGCTCGCCCGCAACGAACTCATGCTCGGCGAGCTGCGCGTCGAACTTGGTGAAGAAACGCTGCAGCCGGGCCCGGCCGCGCTCGGCCAGGGCCGCGATGCAGGGCACCGATTCGGCCGAGCCCGGCAGGCCGCGCAGCGCGAACGATTCGTGCGTGTTGCGAAACAACTCCGAAGCCGCCAGCATGCCTTCTTCGTTGGCGCGCCGCTCCCACATGTCGACCAGCGCGCTGTCCCTGGCATTCACGCCCATGAGCGGCGGCTCGGGGTGCAGCTCCTCGAAGTAGCGCGCGATCGCCATGACCTCGCCGATGAGGGTGCCGTCGTCGAGCTCGAGCATCGGCACCATGGCATGCGGGTACCTCGCCAAGTAGGTGGGCTGCAACGCAAAGCCCTCGCCGCTCACCTCGACTCGCTCGACCTCAATGCCCTTTTCGGCCAGGTAGATGGTGAGCCGCCTGGGATTGGGCGCAATGTGCCAGTCATATATTTTCATGATGTTCCTGCATGGAAACGCAATCACTCACCGGCCGTGGAGCATGCGCCGGGCAGCTCTGCAAGCCTGCTGGAAACGAGCTTAACTGCAGACCGACACGCGCAGGCTGGCGCAGCGCTTGCAGTGCAAGTCATGGCACGGCCCGGTCGTCGCAAAACCGTATGCGTCAAGTGCGCCGTGGCGCTGGCAAGTCGGTGCAGGAACCGTGCGCCACTTCCGCAGCCAGGCCGATGCTCTCGCCCAGGGTCGGGTGCGGATGGATGGTTTTGCCGATGTCCACCGCATCGCAGCCCATCTCGATGGCCAGGGCCACCTCGCCGATCAGGTCGCCGGCATGCGTGCCGACGATGCCACCACCGACGATGCGGTGCGTCTTCGCGTCGAACAGCAGCTTGGTGAAGCCTTCGTCGCGCCCGTTGGCGATGGCCCGCCCCGATGCGGCCCAGGGAAACAGGCCCTTGGTGATGGCGATGCCCTGGGCCCGGGCTTCGTCTTCCGTGAGGCCGACCCAGGCGATCTCCGGGTCGGTGTAGGCCACGCTTGGGATCACGCGCGCGTCGAAGGCGCTGGCGGCGAGCTCGTCGTCGCCGAGCACGGCGCCGGCCGCCACCTCGGCGGCCACGTGGCCTTCGTGCACGGCCTTGTGCGCGAGCATGGGTTGGCCCGCGATGTCGCCGATGGCGAAGATGTGCGGCACATTGGTGCGCATCTGCCGATCGACAGCGATAAAGCCTCGCTCACCGACCGCGACGCCGGCGTTTTCCGCGCCGAGCTTCTTGCCGTTGGGGCTGCGGCCCACCGCCTGCAGGACCATGTCGTAGAGCTGGGGCTCGCTGGGGGCACCCTTGCCTTCGAAGCGAACGCGAATGCCTTCTTTCGTGGCTTCGGCGCCCACGGTGCGGGTCTCGAGCATGAGCTTGTCGAAGCGCTTGGCGTTCATCTTTTGCCAGACTTTCACCAAGTCGCGGTCGGCGCCCGGCATGAGGCCGTCGAGCATTTCCACCACGTCCAGGCGCGCGCCGAGCGTCGAGTAGACCGTGCCCATTTCGAGGCCGATGATGCCGCCGCCGACGATGAGCATGCGCTTGGGTTGCGCCTGCAGATCGAGCGCGCCGGTCGAGTCGACGATGCGCGGATCATCAGGCAGGAAGGGTAGCCGCACGGCCTGCGATCCGGCAGCGATGATGGCCTGCTTAAAGCGCACGACCTGCGACTTGCCAGTGGCCGCCTGCGCCTCGCCAGCGGTTTCTTCCACTTTTAAATGGTGCGGGTCGATGAAGCCGCCGCAGCCGCGAACGACTCTCACCTTGCGCATTTTCGCCATTTGCGCGAGGCCGCCGGTGAGCTTGCCCACTATCTTGTTCTTGTGGGCGCGCAGCTTGGCCAGGTCGATCGTGGGCGCAGCGAAGCTCACGCCGAGCGCGGCGAAGTGGCTCGCCTCGTCGACCACGGCGGCCACGTGCAGCAGCGCCTTCGACGGAATGCAGCCAACGTTCAGGCACACGCCACCCAGGCTCGCGTAGCGCTCGACGAGCACCACCGAGAGGCCGAGATCGGCGCCACGAAAAGCGGCCGAATAGCCGCCCGGCCCGGCACCGAGCACGAGCAGGTCGCAGTCGAGGTCGGCCGTGCCGCCAAACGCGGGCGCGGCGGGCGCGCCGCTTGGCGCTGCGGGTGCAGCGGTCGTCGCCATGAGGCGTGGGTCGTTTGCAGGCGGCGGCGAGGCGGCGGGCGCGGGCTTTGCTGCCTCTTGGGAAGTTGCCGCGCTGGACTGCGTCTCCAGACTCAGGATCACGCTGCCTTCGCTGACCGAGTCGCCCACCTTCACGAGCAAGGCCTTCACGCGCCCGGCGTGCGAAGAAGGAATCTCCATCGACGCCTTGTCGCTCTCGACCGTCACGAGGCTCTGCTCCAGCGCCACCGTGTCGCCCGGCTTGACCAGGACCTCGATCACCGCGACGTCCTTGAAGTCGCCGATATCCGGAACCTTGATGTCGATGAGTGCCACGGTATTTTTAGTCCTTGAGTTTGAGCGTTTGCAGCCGCAGGGGGCCCGCGGAGCTCTTGTCGAATTCGCAACCGGCGTTGAGCCCGGCCTCGGCCACCTCGCGCGCTGTGCGGCCGCGGCCATAGGCCGCGTGCATTGCGCCGAGAGCGAAGTTACGCCCGGAGCCGATCGCCCAAAAGCGGTCGAAGGCGAACACCTCGCGGTAGGAGTAGACGCCGTAGAGGCCGCTCGCATTGCAGATCAGCACGCTGAACTGGCTGCTTTCGTAGGGGTCCGCGTCTTCTTCCTTGGTGTTGAGGAAGAAAGTGTCCTTGAGCTTGGGATGCAGGCGCAAGAAGGTGTCGAAGACCTGGTCGCGCGAGCCGAGCTTCAACTCGCCTTCGGTGAGCGTCTGCAGCGCGCGGCGCAGCACCGGGAAGTGGGCCACCGTGCCGGCCAGCCCGAACCAGGACTCGCCCACCTTGAAGAGCTTGTCGTTGGCCTCGTAGCCGTGCGAGAGCCGCGTCTCGCCGAAGGTGACCAGGCTGTCGGCACCGATGGCCACCTGCGTGCCCTTTCGCACCACCACCACGGTCGTCATGCGGCCACTCCGGCGCCAGCGAACCCCGAAGCGGTCACAACAACACGCGCCGAAAGTCGGCCAGGACGGCGCCGAGGTAGGCGTTGAAGCGTGCCGCCGAGGCGCCGTCGATCACGCGGTGGTCCCACGAGAGGCTCAGTGGCAGCATGAGTCGCGGAGCGAAGGCCTGGCCGTTCCAGTGCGGCCGCAGCGCCGACTTGCAAACGCCAAGAATAGCGACTTCCGGGGCGTTGATGATGGGCGTGAAGTAGGTGCCGCCGATGCCGCCCAGCGAGCTGATGGAGAAGCAGCCGCCGCTCATCTCGCCCGGACTCAGCTTGCCTTCGCGGGCCTTGCCGGCCAGCTCGTTCATCTCGCGGGCCAGCGCGAGGATGCCTTTGCGGTCGGCATCGCGGATGACGGGCACCACCAGCCCATTGGGCGTGTCGGCGGCAAAGCCGATGTGGAAGTATTTCTTGAGCACGAGCTGGTCGCCGTCGAGGCTGGCGTTGAAATCGGGAAACTTTGCGAGTGCTGCCACGCAGGCCTTGACCAGGAACGCCAGCATCGTGACCTTGGTGCCCGACTTCTCGCACTCCTTGTTGAGTTGCACGCGAAACGCCTCCAGCTCGGTGATGTCGGCGTCGTCGTGGTTGGTGACGTGCGGGATCACGACCCAGTTGCGGTGCAGGTTGGCGGCGCTGATCTTCTTGATGCGGCTGCGCTCCTTGCGTTCGACCGGGCCAAACTTGGCGAAATCGACCTTTGGCCAGGGCAGGACCTCGAGACCGGCGCCTGGCGCGGCTGCGGCGAGTGGCGCACGCGCGGGCGCCTCTTGCGCGAGCGCGCCCTT
>JANONH010000508.1:0-1687 GCA_031420735.1 Methylibium sp. | reverse complement strand
GGGTTGAGTCGTCCGCCTTCGCGCCAAGCACCTTGATGGCATTGGGCGTGACCGTGCCCACGCCGTCGGTCGGCAGCGTGAGCAGGAGCCAGTCCTCGTTTTCGGCCAAGTTCAGGTTGGCGGTAAAGATGACGCTCTTGGTGCCGGCGGTGGTGATGCGCAGCAAGTAGGCGCCACCAGCAAGTTCGATCGAGTCGTTGGTGGACGCCGGGCGCGGCTCCTTGAACGGCACCGCCGGAATGCTCGGCGTGACGGCGGCGATGTCCACGCCCGCCGCCGTGAGGTACACGTCGACATTGGCCGCGTTCGCCGACGCGTTGACCACCCGCACGCGGGCCTCATTGCTGGTGAGGCTCTTGTTGTACGGGTCGTCGATCAGCAGCAGGTCGGCGCCGTCGGCGCTGGGCAGGGCCACCAGGGTGTATTTGTTGCCGCGCCTGGCGGCGAACGCGGTTTCCTCGACCACCGCCCCGGTGTTGCTCGCCAGACGCAGCGAGAGCCCCGTCTGGCCGGTGCCGATGTCGTAATACTGCGAGGCGTAGGTGTAGGCGCTGCCCGTGGCATTGCCCTCGACTGCGCCGTTGCGAAACAGCGTGAAGGCCGGTGCGAGTTGCGCCGCATGCACGAAGCGCAGCTTGGGGTCGGCGATGTCGGCGCGGTCGTCGAAGCTGTCGTCGTTGCTGCCGCCGCAGGCCGCAAGGAGCGACGCCGAAACCAAAGAGAGAAAAGCCAATTTGAAGAGTTTCATAGGGGATCCCAAAAGAGTTGCGGAAATCCCTCCTCTCCCGTCCTCGGTGAACTGGCAATGAACGCGCCCACTTGCCCGTGTGCGCACCGGCCCTTGTGGCCAGCCCGCCCGCCACCGGCAGCACCCGGGACGGCAAGCCCGGGCATCGCCTGGCGGCACGCTTTTGCGCGAGGTAGAGTCGCAGGCTTCGCCGTGGTCTCCACCGCCGCACAAACTCAAACACGAAACGACCATGCCCGGACTGCTTCCCGACGTCGACCCCGAGGGCCTGCTCGAGTACTCGGTGGTCTACACGGACCGCTCGCTCAACCACATGTCGCAGAAGTTCCAGGGCGTCATGCGCGACATCGCCGGCCTGCTTGAAGAGGCCTACCACGCCCAGGTCGGCGTGGTCGTGCCCGGCAGCGGCAGCTTCGGCATGGAAGCGGTGGCGCGCCAGTTCGCCACCGGCAAAAAGTGCCTCGTCATCCGCAACGGTTGGTTCAGTTACCGCTGGTCGCAGATTTTCGACATGGGCTCCATCCCATCGGAGGTCACGGTGCTCAAGGCACGCCGCATCGCCGCCGATCCCCAAGCGCCGTTCGCACCGGCGCCGATCGCCGAAGTGCTTGCCGCCATCGAGCGCTTGCGCCCGGACGTGGTGTTCGCGCCGCACGTCGAAACCTCGGCCGGCATGCTGCTGCCCGACGACTACCTGCGCGCAGTGGGCGACGCGGTGCGCGCAGTGGGCGGCCTCTTCGTGCTCGACTGCATCGCCTCCGGCACGCTCTGGGTCGACATGGCCGCGTGCGGCGTGGACGTGCTCGTGAGCGCGCCGCAAAAAGGCTGGAGCGGCCCGCCCTGCTGCGCATTCGTGATGCTCACCGCGCGCGCGCGCGCGCGCATCGACGCCACCACCAGCACCAGCTTCTCCTGCGACTTGAAGCGCTGGCTGCAGAT
>JANONH010000507.1:0-2180 GCA_031420735.1 Methylibium sp. | reverse complement strand
CATCACCGCGCTGCCCGACCACGCCGGTCTCGACGCCGCCGTGCGCAAGCGCCATCAAGACCGGTTCCTGCGCGAAGACAGCGTCGTGATGGTCGCGACCATCGCCTTCGGCATGGGCATCGACAAGCCCGACGTGCGCTTTGTGGCCCACCTCGACCTGCCCAAGAACATCGAAGGCTACTACCAGGAAACCGGCCGCGCCGGGCGCGACGGCGAGAGCGCCGACGCCTGGATGGCCTACGGCCTGGCCGACGTGGTGAACCAGCGCCGCATGATCGACGAAAGCCCGGCGGGCGAAGATTTCAAGCGCCTGCAACGCGGCAAGCTCGACGCGCTGCTGGCCCTGGCCGAAGCGCACGACTGCCGACGCGTGCGCCTGCTCGGCTACTTCGGCGAAGCGTCGGGCGCCTGCGGCAACTGCGACAACTGCCTCACGCCGCCCGAGGTGTGGGACGCGACTGAGGCTGCGCAGAAGCTGCTCAGTTGCATCTACCGCTTCGCCCAGGTGCCCTATGGCGCGCGCAGCTTTGGCGCCGGCCACCTGATCGACGTGCTGCGCGGCAAGGCCACCGACAAGGTGGCGCAGTACGGCCACGCCCGCCTCACCACCTTTGGCATCGGCGCCGACCTGTCCGAGACACAGTGGCGCAGCGTCTTGCGCCAGCTCGTGGCGCTCGGCCACGTCGTCGCCGAGGGCGACTACAACACCCTGGCCCTCACCGAACACGCACGCGCCGTGCTCAAGGGCGAGGTGCGCATGCTGCTGCGCGTGCCGAGCGCCGCACCCGGGCGCAAGCCCCGCGGCACGCGCAAAGACACGGCTTCGCCCAAGGGGGCGAGCGGCGCGCCCGCCGACCTCGACGCCGCCGCTCAGGCCCGCTTCGAGTCGCTGCGCGCCTGGCGCGGCGAAGTCGCGCGCGGGCACAACCTGCCGAGCTACATCGTGTTCTCCAACGCTGCGCTGGCCGAGATGGCGCGCCGCGCCCCGGCGTCGCTGGCCGAGCTGGGCGAGGTGAGTGGTGTGGGCGAAAAGAAACTCGAGGCCTACGGGCAGGAAATCCTGCGGGTGCTCGGCGCTGTTTGACACACGGACGGCCCGATTGGGAGACGGCCGCAAGTAAACTGCCACGCGCTCCGTCGGCGCGCGCCACTTCACTCGCCGCATGGCCCTGCACCCAGAGCTTCCTGCATCCGCCTACGCCATCCTCGAACCGGCCCACCGCTGGTTCCCTGCGGACGAGGCGCTGCGCGCGTCGTCGTACGAAAAGCTTCTGCCGCCGCTGGTGGCTGCCCTGCGCGACGAAATCAAGGCGTGGCGTCACCGTGCCTACGCGGGCGCCTCGGCAACCTCGGTCGCACTGCTGCGTTGGTGGTTCGAGTGCCAGCACCAGGTCGAGGGATCCGACGGCATGCTGGTCGACTTTCGCTACTACTTCGCCCAGCGCGAGGCGGTCGAGACAGTCATCTGGCTCTATGACGTAAAGCGCGCCCGCGACAAGTTCGACCTCATGCGCTTCGACGCCTCTGGGGCCGTCTCGGCCGGCATGTTCGATGAAGACTGGCCGCGCTACGTGGTCAAGATGGCCACCGGCGCCGGCAAGACCAAGGTGCTGTCGCTGCTGATGGCCTGGAGCTACTTTCACCGACTCTACGAGCCCGGCTCCGAACTCTCCCGCAACTTCCTGTTGATCGCGCCGAACATCATCGTGCTCGACCGGCTGCGTGCCGACTTCGACGGCCTGCGCATCTTCTTCAACGACCCGGTGCTGCCCGACAACGGCGTGGACGGCCGCAACTGGCGCGAAGACTTCCAGCTCACGCTGCACCTGCAGGACGACGTGCGCCTGCAGCGCGACACCGGCAACCTGTTTCTCACCAACATCCACCGCCTCTATCTCGGCGAGGTGAGCGAGCCTTCGGTGGAAGACGACGACCTGCGCGACTACTTCTTCCAGCCCTTCGGCCCCAAGCCGGTGGGCAAGACGACCGACAGCCGCGCCGACCTGGGTGAGCTGGTGCGCGAAATCGACGAGTTGGCAGTGTTCAACGACGAGGCCCACCACATCCACGACATTCACCACCGCATGCTGCAGAAGGACCGGCGGCTGGCGCTGCAGCTCGACGTCACCGCCACGCCGCGCCATAACAACGGCGCGATCTTCGTGCAGACGGTCAGCGAC
>JANONH010000506.1:0-1991 GCA_031420735.1 Methylibium sp. | reverse complement strand
ACTGATCGAGAAATCCTGGCGCTCGTCGCGACCCCAGTAGGCCTCCGCGTTGCCGTCGTCCAGCACATCGATGTCGATCGCCCGTGCCGGGGTGCGGTTCTGCGCAAGCAATTCGCCGAGCGAACCCCAGCCGCTGGCGGTTGCAAAGAGCTCGACCGTTGTTTCGTCGGCCGCCATCACCGCGCCGTCGCGAAGGGCGCGATGCTGATGGTGCAGATCGCCGCCAAGTCGATGCTGATGGACACCCGCGCAGGCCGCCGCATCGCCGACGAGTGCGTCAGCGACAAGCACCGCGAGGCCATGCAGGCCGCGGGCCCAGTGCCTGCGTCGGGCGGCCTGCTAGCGCCGGCGCCCGAACTGCCGCCGTCCGCCGACGCGATGGCGCCGCATGCCGCACCACCACCTGACGCATCTGCCGCACCTGACGCACCAGCACGTGCTGCGTCTTCGGTTAATTAACGGCGCCGCGGGCTTCCCAAGCGGCCGCCGCAGACCGGCTCTACCAGTCTGCCAGCGGCTCCGCCGCGCTTCGCGCGGCTCCGACGCACGAGCCGGTCAAGCGGCCGCCGCGGACCGGCTCCGCCGGTGCGCCAGCGGCGCCCCCTTCGCGGGGGCGCGGCTACGCCGCAACGGGGGTGGTCAAAATTCACGCGGGGGCGCCGAGTTCGCGGGCCCGCTGCCGCTGCGCTTGCAGCTCGCTCGGGTCGCGCGCATCGCGGCTTGGCCAGCCCTGCAGGTGGCGCACGGCGATGGCGCTCAAGGCGGCGATCCAATCGTGGCGGTCGTTGAGGCAATCGATGTAGCGAAACTCGCTGCCGCCGGCTGCCAGGAAGGCGTCGCGAGCTTCCAGCGCGATTTCTTCGAGCGTCTCGAGGCAGTCGGCCACGAAGCCGGGGCAGGCCACGTCGACGCGCTCGACGCCTTGCTGCGCCAGCTTCACCAGCGTGGGCTCGGTGTAGGGCTCGAGCCACTTGGCCTTGCCGAAGCGGCTCTGGAACGTGACGATCATCTGGCCGGGCTCGAGCGACAGCCGCTCGGCGAGCAGGCGCGCGGTCTTCTGGCAGTGGCAGTGATAAGGGTCGCCCAGGTGCAGGCTGCGCGCGGGCACGCCGTGAAAACTCAGCACCAATTTTTCGCCGCGACCGTGCACCGCCCAATGCGCCTGGATGCGGCGCGCCAGGGCGGTGATGTAGCCCGCGTCGTCGTGGTACTGGTTGACGAAGCGCAGCTCGGGCAGGTGGCGCTGCGTTGCGGCCCAGGCGTGCACGGCATCGAAAGCGCTCGCCGTGGTGGCCGCGGCGTACTGCGGATAGAGCGGCAGCACGAGGATGCGCGTGGCGCCTTCGGCCTTGAGCGCGTCGAGCTGGCGGGCCACGCTGGGCGAGCCGTAGCGCATGGCATGGCGCACCAGCACCGGGTGGCCGCGCTCGCCGAGATAGCCGCCCAGCAACTTGGCTTGCTTTTCGGTCCAGACCCTGAGCGGCGAGCCTTCCGGCGTCCAGATGGTGGCGTACTTGGCGGCCGACTTGCGCGGCCGCAGCGGCAGGATCACGCCGTAGAGGATGGGCAGCCAGACCGCGCGCGGAATCTCCACCACGCGCGGGTCGCTCAAGAACTGCGCGAGGTAGCGGCGCAGGGCCGGGGCGGTGGGGGCGTCGGGCGTACCGAGGTTCACCAGCAACACGGCGGTGCGTTCGGCGCGACCGTGTTGGTGGGCAGGCTCGGGCGCATGCTTCATAAGATGGTTTCTTTGCGGCTGCCGCGCTGCGCGAGCGCTCCGAGGCTCAGGGCGCGTGCGCGCGGCCGCGCCCCGGCGAGGTGTCCTGGAAGCTCAGCACCTCGAAGTGAACGGTCGGCGCGGTCGGGTCGCTCGGCATCGCGCCCAGGCACATGATGCCGCTGCCGTGCAAGGTACAGCTGCCGCGGCGCAGCGACACCACTTCGTCGCGCCCGGCAAAGCGCACGAAGGTGCCGTTGTAGCTGAGGTCGCT
>JANONH010000505.1:0-8137 GCA_031420735.1 Methylibium sp. | reverse complement strand
TCGAGCTGCCTGCTGCGCCGCCGACCCTCACGCTGCGCGGCGACGAGCGCCTGCTGCGCCGCGCAGTACGCAACCTGCTCGAGAACGCAAGCCGCTACGGCGGCCAGGGCGAAACCGAATTGCGCATCGCCTTCGACGCCGCGGGCCGGCTCGAACTGCGCGTTTCGGACCGTGGGCCGGGCGTGCCGCAGGCCGAACGCGAGCGCATCTTCGAGCCCTTCTACCGCCTGCCGGGCCACGCCGAGCAGGCCGGCGGCGTCGGCCTGGGACTCGCCCTGGTGCGCCAGATCGCCCGCCTCCACGGCGGGGAAGTGCGCTGCGAAGCGCGCGAAGGTGCCGGCAGTTGCTTCGTCATCGCCTTGCCGCTGCGCTGAGCAGGGTGCTCGGGGCGCCAATGCGGGCTGCCTGCGCTCCGCCCGCCACCTTGCCGGTGGCGGTTTTGCCCTATTTGGCATCGGGAAGAAGCGCCGGCTTAACAGGCCCGAGGGCGGTGCCGCGACCGAGCGATTTCTGGTACGCCGGCATGAGCGAGGGCACCGCGCCGCGCTCGGGTCAAGCGCGATATCGACGCAGCAAGCTGAAGCTGAGTTTCGGCAACAGGGCTGCTCGCAGACCGCCGTTGTCATCCGTTTGAACGCCAATTCGTATGAGGCGAGTTTGCTTTCAGCCAAACGTTCGACTTTGCCGCGGCGCCGCGGCGCCGTGCGGCGTGCCGTCGGCGGATGCCGCCGGGGCGGGGTTGCGCTCGGTGCCGCGCGCGCGCTCGGCGTAGCGATTGAAGCGCCACGCCGTGCCTTCCAAATTGATGCGCCGCCATACGCAGCGCTTCTCGGCCGGGCTCATGGCCGTCCAGTGCTGCACTTCTTCGAAGCTGCGACCGCAGCCCTTGCAGATGGCGTCGCCCTGGCTGGTCGAACAGATGGCGATGCAGGGCGCATCGGGCGTGCTGGCATACCAGGCCAGCCAGGCGGCCTTCGCCGCGGCCGGCATGCCGGCTTCGTCGCACTCGCTCTCACGGTAATAGACCATCAGCGCGTAGACCTCGGCCAGCGCCCGCACTTCGGGGCAGGCCGTGATGCCGTCGGGCGAGGGGGCTCGCTCGCGCCACCAGTTGATGGCCGATTCGATGTCGGTGATGTGCAGGGCCGCCATGGGAGAAGGAATTCGTGCGCGCAACGCAACGATCATCGCACCGCTAGGCTTGGCGCTCGCGCACCAGGGCTGCAACTCGCAGGGCCCATCACGATCTCGGACCGGCCGGCTCAGTCGCTCGCAGCCAAGACGCAGAGCGCCGCGCGCACCTCGGCTTCGGCGACGCCGGGGGCGCGCTGCACGGGGGCTGCGGCCAGCGCCACGGCGCCTTCGGTCTTCAGGCGCTTGACCCAGGCGCCGGCCTCGCGGGCGTCGGCGAGGCCCTCGCTTTGCAGCAGCAATCTGCCATCGGCGGCGGCCAGCTTGAAGTGGAAGCGGCCGTCGGCTTCGCGGTACTGCTTGAACACCGGCAAGGATGTGCGGGTGGGCGCGCCGCTCACGGCGGTGGGTGCCGGGCGTGCCGCGCCGAGCATCGGCCGCAGGCCCACCGCGCGGCGCAGCTCGGCGAGGAAGGGCGCGGCCACCGCGCGCGCCTTGCGCGCGCCAGCTTCGAGCACGTCTTCGATGCGCTCGGGATGCGCCATCAGCTCGGCGTAGCGTTCGCGCATCGGGCCGAGCTGGCCTTCGATCAGCGCGACCACGCGCGCCTTGGCGTCGCCCCAGCCGAGCCCCTGGCGCAGATCGGCGCAGAGGGCGGCGCGCTGCTCGGGTGTCGCGAAGGCGTCGTGAATGGCGGCGAGCGCGGAGCCCTCGGCGTTCTTGGCCTCGCCGGGCAGCCGAGAGTCGGTGACGATGCGGGCCACCGACTCTTGCAAGCCGCGTGCGCCGCCGTCGAAGAGCGCGATGGTGTTGTCGTAGCTCTTGGACATCTTGCGCCCGTCCAGGCCTGGCAGCAGCGCGAGGTCTTCGCCCAGCTCGGCCTTGGGCAGCACGAAGAGATCGCGGCCCTGGCCAAACAGGTGGTTAAAGCGCTGCGCGATGTCGCGCGCCATTTCGATGTGCTGCACTTGGTCGCGGCCCACCGGCACGCGGTGCGCATTGAACAGCAGAATGTCGGCGGCCATCAAAATGGGGTAGCTGAACAGGCCCATGGTGATGCCGGCGTCGATGTCTTCGTCGCTGGCCTCGTTGGCGTCGGTGGCAGCCTTGTAGGCGTGGGCGCGGTTCATGGCGCCTTTGGGCGTCACGCAGGTCAGCAGCCAGGTGAGTTCGGGCGTCTCGGGGATGTCGCTCTGGCGGTAGAAGGCAACATGCTGCGCATCCAGGCCGCAGGCGAGCCAGGTGGCGGCGATTTCCAGGCGCGAGCGCTCGATGCGGTCGGGGTCGGCGCACTTGATCAGCGCGTGATAGTCGGCCAGGAAAAAGAAGCTCTGCGTGTTGGGCTCGCGGCTGGCGAGGATGGCCGGGCGGATGGCGCCGACGTAGTTGCCCAGATGCGGCGTGCCGGTCGTCGTGATGCCGGTGAGGACGCGGCTTTTCATGGCCGCCCCCCGGTGGCCGTGCAGCCGCATCGGCGCAGGGCGTGCCGCTCGCGTGCGAACGCGGTGCCTGGCCGAATCACGAGGCTCTCATCACCACCGACAAGGACGGCAGGGCCGCGCCCATGACGCCGAGCACCGAGCGCATGATGGGCAGCATCCACCATGTGCTCACCACGCCCGCCACCACCAGGCCCATGACGATGAAGAAGCCGTAAGCCTCGGTGCGCGCCAGGGGTCGCGCAAGCGCGAGCGGCAACAGGCCCACCAGCACGCGCCCGCCGTCCAGCGGTGGCAGCGGCAGCAGGTTAAAGGCGAACATCACCAGGTTGACCAGCACGCCGGCCTTGGCCATGAGCACGAAGAAGGGCTCGGGCTCGGCTTGCAGCGCCAGCAGGGCCACGCCGAACAGCGCCCACGCCAGCGCCTGCGCCAAATTGGCGGCGGGCCCGGCGAAGGCCACCCACACCATGTCGCGCTTGGGGTGGCGCAGGCGCCGCCAGTCCACCGGCACCGGCTTGGCATAGCCGAACACGAAGGCGCCGCCGGTGGTGGCATACAGCAGGATCGGCAGCGCCACGGTGCCGATCGGGTCGATGTGGCGCAGCGGGTTGAGCGAAATACGCCCGAGCTTGGCGGCGGTGTCGTCGCCGAAGTAACGCGCCGCATAGCCGTGCGCGGCCTCGTGCACCGTGATCGCAAAGAGCACCGGCAGGGCATACACGAGCAGGGTGCGGATCAGGTCGTCTGGCATGGCTGGCGCATTCTATGGGTGCGGCCAGAGCGCAGCGCCTCGAGGCGCCGTGTCGTCAGAGCGTGTGGCGGCTCGGTGGCCGTGGCGACTGCGCCGCCTACACTTTGGCTCGGCATGAAACGCATCGTCATCCTGATCTCGGGCCGCGGCTCCAACATGGAGGCGATCGTCGCGGCCTGTGAGCGCGAGCGCTGGCCGGCGGCCGTGGTGGCCGTGATCGCCAACCGCGCCGACGCCGCGGGCCTGGCGTTTGCGGCCGGCCGCGGCATTGCCACCGCGGTCGTCGAGCACCGTGCTTTCGCCGCCCGCGAAGATTTCGACGCCGCCCTGGCGTGCGCCATCGATGCACATGCGCCCGATGTGGTCGTGCAGGCTGGCTTCATGCGCATCCTCGGGGCCGAGTTCGTGGCGCGCTACTCGGGGCGCATGCTCAACATCCACCCCTCGCTGCTGCCGGCGTTTCCCGGCCTGCACACGCACCGCCGTGCACTTGAGGCGGGCTGCCAACTTGCCGGTGCGACGGTGCACTTCGTGACCGCCGAACTCGACTGCGGCCCGATCGTCGCGCAGGGCGCGGTGCCGGTGTTGCCGGGCGACACCGAGGCTTCGCTCGCCGCGCGCGTGCTCGCCATGGAGCACCGGCTCTACCCGCTCGCGCTGCGCTGGTGGGTCGAAGGCGCCCTGAGCGTCGACGGCGCCCGGGTGCGACAGCGCGACGGCCAGGCGCAGTGGTTTTTTGGCTAGGAGCCGCGCGCACGCGGCACGCTCAGCGCAGCCAGGCGCCCTGGCGATTTTCGAGGGGCGCGCGCGCGGCTTGCGCGCCTTGCAGCCAATCGGCGACGGCCGCCACCGTCCAGTCGGGGTCGTCCAGCGGCAGGTCGTGGCCGGCACTCGGGTGCCAGACCACCGGGCAGTTCCAGGCCTTGGCCAGGCGCGCCGAGCAGCGTGCATCGACCAGGCGGTCCTGCAGGCTCGCCAGCAGCAGCAAAGGCAGGGGCGGCGCTTGCACGGGCGCGCGAAAGCGCGCCGCCGCCACGAGTTGACGCAGGGCATTGGCGCGCGAAACCGGGCGCGCCAGCCGCCACCGCGACCAGCGTTCGAGCAAGCGTTCGGCTTCGAGCGGCTCGGCCGCGCAGCGCGTGGTGAGGCGCAGCACGGCGCGCTCCCAGCGCGCGCTCTCGGCCGGGGCCGCAGCGAGCGAAAGCAGGGTCGCCCAGGCGCCCGGGCGCAAGCGGTGGTGGGCGGGGCTGTGCGCGCCGACGCTGGTGTTCACGAGCACGGCGCCCAGCAGTTCACCCGGGTGCTGCTCGGCCCAGGAAAGCGCCACCATGGCGCCCAGCGAGAGCGCGAACACGCGGTAGGGCGGCAGGGCCCCCGCCTCGCGCAGCCGCAGACGCAGCTCGCCGACGCAGTCTTGCATGCACAGCGCACTGGGCTCGCGCCAGCGCAGGCCGTTGCCCGGCAGATCGGGCATGAGCACGCGTTCGGCGCCCACGCCGCGCTGCAGCCGCTCGCCAAAGTCGCCCCAGTGGCGCGCGTCTCGTGTGAGGCCGCGCAGCAGCAGCCACGTGTTCAATCGCCCCCCCGCGGCGCGCTGCCACCCGGCCTGCCCTGCGCAGTGGCCCAAGCCGCGGCGCTTGCAGCCTCTGCGCACCAGGGCGCAGCGCCGTACCAGCGCGCAAGGCCGGCGCGGCGCTCGGTCTCACGTGCCGTACCGGCCGGCAGCCAGGCCGCGTGGCTGCTGGCAGCGCGCATGACGAAGTCGAACCACGCCAGGTGGCGCCGCAGCACGCGCTGCTGACGGTGCGGCGCAGACGGGTTGAACAGGCCCTGCCGGGAGAGCAGCTGACGCGGGTTCTTCTTGATCCAGAGCCACGAGCCCATCTCTAGCGTGAGCGGCAAGAACACGCTCAGCGGCCGTTGCAGCGCGCCGAGGTAGAGGTGGTCCCACAGATCGCCGTGGGTGCAGTATTGGTGGCTCTGCGGTTCGACCAAGTAGCGGTGGTAGGGGCAGGACTGGTCGAGCAGGGCCGTGAAGGCATGCACCTCGGCCAGGTGGTCGATCGGGCGGCGCGTGTGCGCGTGGGGGAACCACACGCGGTCGCGCATGCCGAAGCCGGAGTGGCAATCGATGGCGATGCACAAAGGCCGCCCGAGCAACTCGCGCCCGACCACTTCGCACAGTGCGGCGCTCTCGGCCTGCATGGGCGCACCTGCGAGCCCGCGAAACCAGGGCAGTGCAGTCCCGATCCGGTGTCCGCCCAGCAGCATCGGCACTGCTGCCTCGGCTTGCACCGGCGAGTTGCGCATGAGGTCCACGCCGCTCGGATTGGCGCGCGTGCCCAGGGCCATGCCGCCGGGGTTGACCAGCGGCATGAAGACCAGCCGAAGCCCGCGTAACTGCGCCTGCAACACGCCGTCCCATCGCAGCCGCGCCAGCAGGTTGGCGAGGTAGGCGAGCACGAGCTGGGTGCCGATGCGCTCGAGCCCATGCACGCCGCCAAAGAAGCCGACGGCGGGCGCCTCGGGCGAGCTGCTGCCCAGCGTGATGGCGTGCACCGGCAGGCTGTGCTCGCCCATCGCCACCTCGCAGGCCACCCGCACGTCGAGCCGGGCTCCTGCGCTGGCGATGATGGCTCGCAGTTGCGTCAGTTCGGCGGGCTCGTGGTTCAAGGCAGTGTCGCGCGCCGGGGTCGGCAGAAGCGAGCAAACGTGGGGCCTGAGCTTACGCGGCAGCCGGGTGACGCGGGGCTTGCACGAGGTGTGCGCCTTCGCGTCAAGGGACTGCCATACGGCGGTCACCGCGCCGCGCGAACATTGCGGCTGCACCGCTCGCCGCGTGCGCTGCGCACCACCACGATGAATCACACGCTGTTGTACCGCTACCGACATGCTGCGGCCGCCTGCCGTGCAGTGGGGCTCGCGGTCCTGGGCGGATGCGTAGAACTCGTCGCCTTGCTGCGCGCACGCTGGCGTTTTGCCCTGCAAGCGCGCCGCCGCCGCCGTGCGCCGCGCTAAAGCCCGCAGAGGATCGTCGCGTTCGGCGCGATGCGCCCGCCGCGACGCCAGCAAGGCGCAGCCCGCGGGCCATGGCCAGCGCGCTGCCACCGTTGCGGCCGGCACGCCACGTCATGGTGCTGTCACGCAGAGCGCACGAGGCTGTCATGCGGCGCCCGCATGCTCGCTCTATTCCTTGAGGAGAGCGCATGAACGAACTGCCCCTGCCCACTCTGCCGATGCGGGATCTGGTGTGGCCCGCCGCGGCCAATGCACCATGCCGCAGCCCGGCGCTGTCGCCGCTTCGCTCGCCGTTTGCCGAAGTCGGCCTGCAGGTCGAGTGGGCGCGCAGCGAAGACGATGTGCGTGAAGCGCAGCGCCTGCGCTACCTTGTCTTCGTGCAAGAGATGGGGGCCCGCATCACGCCGCCGCGCGGCACGCCCGCCGGCGTCGATGCCGATCTCTACGACCCGTTTTGCGAGCACCTGCTGGTGCGCGCGCCCTCGGTGCACGGCGAGCGTGGCGAGGTGGTCGGTACCTACCGCGTCCTCACGCCGGCCGCGGCGCGCCGGGTCGGCGGCCTGTACAGCGAGACCGAGTTCGACCTCACGCGGCTGCGTGGCCTGCGCGGGCGCATGGTCGAGTTGGGCCGCTCCTGCGTGCACCCGGCGCACCGCTCGGGCGGCGTGATCCTGGCGTTGTGGGGCGCGCTGGCGGCCTTCATGGTGAGTAACGGCCTGGAGACGATGGTCGGCTGCGCCAGCGTCGGCATGCGCGACGGCGGGCGCCTCGCCGCGGGGCTGTGGCGCCAACTCGGCGCCACCCACCTGGCGCCGATCGAGTGGCGCGTCACGCCGCGCCTGGCGCTGCCGGTGGAGGAGCTCGACACCGGCGGCGTGGTCGAGGCGCCGGCGCTGATCAAGGGCTACCTGCGCTGCGGCGCGATGGTGCTCGGCCCGCCCGCTTGGGACCCGCAGTTCAACACGGCCGATCTGCCCATGCTCATGCGCATCGACGACCTGCCGCTGCGCTACCGGCGGCATTTCCTGGGCGCCTGAACGCGCCGCCGATCGCCGCAGCGCGCAGGCGAGTCGCCAAGCAGGCGCATGGCGCCCGCTCGGCTCAACGCACCACGAGCACGGGCACCGTCGAGTGGACCAGCACGCGCTGCGTCTCGCTGCCGAGCAAGAGCGCGCGCATGCCGCGGCGACCGTGCGAGGCCATGATGATGAGGTCGCAGCCGTTGCGGGTGGCGTGCTGAATGATCGCCTCCCACGGGTGCGCCGCCTCGAGCGTGTGGGCGGCGCATTGCAAACCGGCGGCGCGGCAAACGTCGACCACCTTGTTTACACGGCGCTGGGCGATCTGCTCCTGCGCGTCAAAGTACTCCTGCGGCGCGGTCGGCTGTATCTCGCTCATCGTGCTGTAGGGAAACGGCTCCTTCACGGAGATCGTTTCGATCTCCGCGCCGAGCGCACGGGCCAGACCGACGGCCGAAGCGACCGCCTTGGAGGTGATGTCGCTGCCGTCGGTGGGAACGAGGATGCGTTTGTACATGGCCGGCTCCTTGCGTGCGCACGCAGTGATGGTGTGCTGCGTAGCGTGCGCCGGTTGGCCGGCGAGGTCAAGCGCGCTGGGCCGGCTTGCCGCGCGGTGCTGGCCGCCGCCTAGCCGCGCGCCACCGGCCGCGCCGGGTCGGCGCACCACTCGCTCCAGGAGCCCGGGTAGAGGCGCGAGAGGCCGAGGCCGCCCGCCTGCATGGCCAGCAGGTTGTGGCAGGCGCTGACCCCCGAGCCGCAGGCGTGCACCACGTCGC
>JANONH010000504.1:0-1978 GCA_031420735.1 Methylibium sp. | reverse complement strand
TCGAGCGCCCACAGCAGCGCCGCGTAGACGGCGATGCCGGTCGAGGGCTTGCCCTTTTCAGCGTCGGCAACGGCGCGTGTGCCGGTGCCAATCTTCTCCGCCATGTCGTCGATCGTTAGGTTCCGACGCAGGCGGGCGGTGCGCAGGTTTGTCCCCAGGCGCTTGAGCGTCTGTTCTACGGCATAGGGCGGTGCGGTCAGCAGCTTGTTGCGGGCGGTCATGAGTCACCGTTGAAAATCGGCACGTCTCCAATAGATACCATGCTGAAAGTGGGAGTCAGATTAACTGCTTTCAAGGGCATTCTAATAGTTATAAAGCGCCCTTGAGAGCAGTTTATGCTAAAGTCCAGCCGTTCGAGGCCGAAAACCGGCAGCCAGCGAAGGGGCAAAGAGGCCGATGTGCAGGGGCTACGCACATTGGGGAATGCGTAGATAGCTGTGTACATATCGGGGAAAGAGTTTTGATGGCAGACGCATCGATCACAGAGCAGGTCAAGCGCAGAAGAACGTTTGCCATCATTTCCCACCCCGATGCCGGCAAGACCACGCTGACCGAGAAGCTGCTGCTGTTTTCGGGCGCGATCCACATCGCCGGCTCGGTGAAGGCGCGCAAGGCCACGCGTCATGCCACCAGCGACTGGATGGAAATCGAAAAACAGCGCGGCATCTCGGTGGCAAGTTCGGTCATGCAGATGCTCTACCGCGACTGCGTGATCAACCTGCTCGACACCCCCGGCCACCGGGACTTCTCCGAAGACACCTACCGCGTGCTGACCGCGGTCGACTCCGCGCTGATGGTGATCGACGCGGCCAACGGCGTGGAGCCGCAGACGCGCCGCCTGATCGAGGTCTGCCGCCAGCGCCACACGCCCATCATCACCTTCGTCAACAAAATGGACCGCGAAGGCAAGGAGCCGCTCGCCCTGCTCGACGAGATCGAGCAAGAGCTGGGCATGCCCTGCGTGCCCATGACCTGGCCCGTCGGGCAGGGCAAGGCCTTCGGCGGCATCCTCGACCTGCAGCGCCAACACATGCGCTTGTTCAAGGCCGGCGCCGACAAGCGCGCCGACCAGACCGGCGATGCTGGCGACGAATTGGTGCCGCTCTCGCAAGCCCGCGCCTTGCGTGCGCGCTTCGGCCTCGATTACGAGCAGGCCGAAGGCCACATGGAGCTCTTGCTCGGCGCCGCGCCGGCATTCGACGCCGCGGCCTTTGTCGCGGCGCGCCAGACGCCGGTGTTCTTCGGCTCCGGCGTCAACAACTTCGGCGTGCAGGAGGTGCTCGACGCGCTCGTCGATCTGGCGCCGCCGCCGGCCGCGCGCCACGTCACGCGCCCGGGCGGCACGACCGATGAAGTGGCACCCGGGGCACCGGGCTTTTCCGGCGTCGTCTTCAAGGTGCAGGCCAACATGGACCCCTCGCACCGCGACCGCATTGCCTTCGTGCGCGTGAACTCCGGGCGCTACGGCTCGGGCATGAAACTGCGGGTGCAGCGCAGCGCCAAGGAGCTGCGCCCGACCTCGGTGGTCACCTTTCTCTCGCAGCGGCGCGAGGCGGTCGACGAAGCCTATGCCGGCGACATCATCGGCTTTACCACCCACGGCGGCGTGCAACTCGGCGACACCATCACCGACGGCGACACCGGCGCGGGTTTCGGCACCTACACCGGCCTGCCTTTCTTCGCGCCCGAGCTGTTCCAGACCGTCGAACTCGCCAACCCAATGAAGAGCAAGCAGTTGCAGCAAGGCCTCATGCAACTCGGCGAAGAAGGCGCGATCCAGGTGTTTCGGCCCATGGTGGGCGGCGCCATGCTGCTCGGCGCCATCGGTCAGTTGCAATTCGAGGTGGTGCAGCACCGCCTGAAGGCCGAGTACGGCGTCGACGTGCGTCTGGGCAGCAGCCGCTTTCACGGCGCGCGCTGGGTGACTTGCGAGGACGACGCGGCCCTGCGCAAGTTCACCGACGAGGCGGCGTCCAAG
>JANONH010000503.1:0-9663 GCA_031420735.1 Methylibium sp. | reverse complement strand
CAAGCGCGTGAAGGTCGACATCCCCATCGTCGGCGACGTGAAAGACGTGCTGCAGGAGCTCATCGCGCAGATCAAGGAAGCGCAGGCCCGCCCCGACGCACAGGCGCTCGCTGCGTGGTGGAAGCAGATCGCCGAATGGCGTGGGCGTGAATGCCTGAAGTACAAGGACTCCGCCGACGTCATCAAGCCGCAGTTCGTGGTCCAAAAGCTCTGGGAGCTCACCCGCGACAGCGACGCCTACATCACCTCCGACGTCGGCCAGCACCAGATGTGGGCGGCGCAGTACTACCACTTCGACCAGCCGCGCCGCTGGATCAACTCCGGCGGGCTTGGCACTATGGGCGTGGGGCTACCTTACGCCATGGGCATCAAGCTCGCCAAGCCCGAGTCCGACGTGTTCTGCGTCACCGGCGAGGGCTCCATCCAGATGTGCATCCAGGAACTCTCGACCTGCCTGCAATACAACACCGCGGTGAAGATCGTCTCGCTCAACAACCGCTACCTCGGCATGGTGCGGCAGTGGCAGCAGCTCGACTACGGCGGGCGCTATTCGCACAGCTACATGGACGCTTTGCCCGACTTCGTGAAACTGGCCGAAGCCTACGGGCACGTCGGTTTGCTGGTGGAGCGCCCGGGCGACGTCGAGCCGGCGCTGCGCGAAGCCATTGCCCTGAAAGACCGCACCGTGTTCCTCGACGTGCGCACCGACCCGACGGAAAACGTCTGGCCCATGGTGAAGGCGGGGCAGGGCATCACCGAAATGCTTTTGGGTTCGGAAGACCTCTAAGGCCGGCGGCGCGAGCCCAGCGAGGGTGCAGGGCTTGCCAGCCCGCACCAGGAGCGCGGCGGATGCAGCGGGCCGGGTCGGCCGGTTTTTTCGACATCGACCACTTGGATTCGTGGCCAAGGGCCGGCGGTTACCGCCTCCGGCCTGAAGAGCGCGAACGACAATTTCTCATGAAGCACATCATTGCCCTCTTGCTCGAAAACGAGTCGGGCGCTTTGTCCCGGGTCGTGGGCCTGTTCTCGGCGCGGGGCTACAACATCGAGAGCCTCACGGTCGCACCCACCGAAGACGGCTCGCTTTCGCGCATGACCATCGTCACCACCGGCTCGGACGACGTGATCGAGCAAATCACCAAGCACCTCAACCGGCTGATTGAAGTGGTGAAGGTGGTCGACCTTTCCGAAGGGCAGTTCACCGAACGCGAGCTGATGCTCATCAAGGTGCGCGCGGTCGGCAAGGAGCGCGACGAGATGAAGCGCATGGCCGACATCTTCCGCGGGCGCGTCATCGACGTGACCGAGAAAACCTACACCCTCGAGCTGACCGGCGACTCCGCCAAGCTCGACGCTTTCATCGAGGCGGTGGATCGCACCGCGATCCTCGAGACCGTGCGCACCGGCGCCAGCGGCATCGGCCGCGGCGAACGAATCCTGCGGGCTTGAGCCCGCATCCGAGCCGATTTCCCGCGGGCTAGAACCCCATCCCAATGTTTTCGACAGGAGAGAAGAACATGAAAGTTTATTACGACAAGGACGCCGACCTCAGCCTGATCAAGGGCAAGAACGTGGCCATCCTCGGCTACGGCTCCCAGGGCCATGCGCATGCGCAGAACCTCAACGACAGTGGCGTCAAGGTCACCGTGGGCCTGCGCCGCGGCGGCGCGAGCTGGAACAAGGTCGAGAAGGCCGGCCTCAAGGTGGCCGAAGTGGGCGACGCCGTGAAGAGCGCCGACGTCGTCATGATCCTGTTGCCCGACGAGCAGATCGCCGCGGTCTACACCAACGACGTCGAGCCGAACATCCGCCAGGGCGCGTCGCTCGCCTTCGCGCACGGCTTCAACGTCCACTACGGGCAAGTGGTGCCGCGCGCCGACCTCGACGTCTGGATGGTGGCGCCCAAGGCGCCAGGCCACACCGTGCGCAACACCTACACCCAGGGCGGCGGCGTGCCGCACCTGATCGCCGTGCATGCCGACAAGAGCGGCCGTGCGCGCGATCTCGCGCTGAGTTATGCGGCAGCCAACGGCGGCGGCAAGGCCGGCATCATCGAGACCAACTTTCGCGAAGAGACCGAAACCGACCTCTTCGGCGAGCAGGCGGTCCTGTGCGGCGGCACCGTGGAGCTGATCAAGGCCGGCTTCGAAACGCTGGTGGAAGCCGGCTACGCGCCGGAGATGGCCTACTTCGAGTGCCTGCACGAGTTGAAGCTCATCGTCGACCTGATCTACGAAGGCGGCATCGCGAACATGAACTACTCGATTTCCAACAACGCGGAGTACGGCGAGTACGTGACCGGGCCGAAGATCGTCAACGACGAGACGCGCGCGGCCATGCGCAAGGCGCTTAAAGACATCCAGACCGGCGAGTACGCCAAGAGCTTTATTCTGGAGAACCGGGCGGGCGCACCGACTCTGCAGTCGCGTCGCCGGCTGACGGCAGAGCACGACATCGAGGTCGTCGGCGAGAAACTGCGCGCCATGATGCCCTGGATCAAGGCCAACAAGCTGGTCGACAAAAGCCGCAACTGAGCGCGGCCGCGTGCCGCGCCAGCGAAAGCGGCTGGCGCGTCGCGTCGCCGAGTCGCGCGCGGCGCGCGGCCGACGGCGCGCCAACCCGAGGCCGTGAAGCCGAGCTTCGCGGCCTCGGGCGTTTTACCCCCTGCGGTATCCTCGCCTCATGAATTACCCGCACCCGCTACTGGCCAAGGAAGGCTGGTTCCACATCGCGATCGCCTTCTTCGCGGCGGTTTTCGCCTCGTTCTTTTTCGGTGGCTTCATCGCCTTCCTGTTCTGGTTGGCGCTGGCCTTCGTGATCCAGTTCTTTCGCGATCCGCCGCGGCCAGTGCCCACCGAGGCCAACGCCGTTCTCTCGCCGGCCGACGGGCGCATCGTGAGGATCGATAAGGTTCGCGATCCCTACGCCGAGCGCGACGCGCTGCTGATCAGCGTCTTCATGAACGTGTTCAACGTGCACAGCAACCGCTCGAGCGTGGACGGCACGGTGAAGAAGCTGCAGTACTTTCCCGGCGAGTTCGTCAACGCCGGCCTCGACAAGGCGTCTACGGCCAACGAACGCAACGCGATGGTGATCGACGTCCACGGCCACACCGTGACGCTCGTGCAGGTGGCGGGCCTCGTCGCACGGCGCATCCTGTGCTACGCGCAGGTCGGCGACACCGTGGCGCGCGGCCAGCGCTACGGCTTCATTCGTTTTGGCTCTCGTGTGGACGTCTACCTCCCGGTCGACTCCGCCGTGCGCGTCGCCCCGGGCGACAAGGTGTCGGCCACGTCGACCATCCTCGCCACCTTGCCGCAGTGAAGCCGGACGCACCCGCCGTGCACGACGGCAGTCGAGACGATCCCGAACTCGACGAGACCGACGAGCCGCCGCGGCGTCCGCGCAGGAAGGGCATCTACATCCTGCCCAACCTGTTCACCCTGGCGGGGCTGTTTGGCGGCTTCTACGCCATCGTGATGGCCATGAACGACCGCTACGACCAGGCCGCGATCGGCGTGTTCTGCGCCATGGTGCTCGACAGCCTCGACGGCCGAGTGGCCCGCATGACCAACACGCAAAGCGCGTTCGGCGAACAGATGGACAGCCTCTCCGACATGGTGAGCTTCGGCGCCGCGCCGGCGCTGATCGTTTACGAGTGGGCGTTGCGCGGCCTGGGCAAGCTCGGCTGGATCGCTGCCTTCGTGTATTGCGCGGGCGCGGCCCTCAGGTTGGCGCGCTTCAACACCAACCTCGCGGTGGTCGACAAGCGCTTCTTCCAGGGGCTGCCGAGCCCGGCCGCGGCGGCGCTGGTGGTGGGCTTCATCTGGGTCATGGACGACGTCGGCTTTCGAGACGTCGACAGACTGCCTTGGCTTGCCTGGACGGCGCTTGGCTTCACGATTTATGCCGGCATCACCATGGTCACGAACTTGCCGTTCTACAGCTTCAAGGACGTGAGCTTCAAGCGCTCGGTACCCTTCATCGTGATCGTCGCTATCGCGCTGGCCTTCGCGGTCATCGCCTACGACGCACCCAAGGTCCTGTTCGCCGTGTTCATGGTCTACGGCCTTTCGGGCTATGCGGGCTACGTCTGGAAAAAGCGCAAAGGCAAGCCGGTGAGCGTGTTCGCGACCTCGACCGAAGAACCCGACGAAGAAGGCCTGCATCGCTGATGGGCCCACAGAAGCCGGGCCGACCCTGGCGTGCTATATTGTTCCCATGATGTTCGCTGCCACCGCTTCGCTACTGCTACCGAGAGAGCCTCGCGCGCGCTGATTGCACACGTCAACTTTTCTGCATTCACGGCCCGCGCGCACTTTGCCCGCGGGCCGTTTCGTTTTCAACGACTGCCACCGAAAGACCGTCATGGCCGACAAGCTCATCATTTTCGACACCACCTTGCGCGACGGCGAGCAATCGCCTGGCGCCTCGATGACCAAGGACGAAAAGCTGCGCATTGCGCGGCAACTCGAGCGGTTGCGCGTGGACGTGATCGAAGCCGGTTTCGCGGCGTCGAGCCAGGGCGACTTCGAGGCCGTCAAGGCCATCGCGGGGGCGATCAAGGAGTCGACGGTTTGCTCGCTCGCGCGCGCCAACGACCGCGACATCTCGCGTGCGGCCGAGGCTCTGGCGGGCGCGTCGCGGGCACGCATCCACACCTTCATCGCCACCAGCGAACTGCACATGGAGAAGAAGCTGCGCATGACGCGCGAGCAAGTGCTCGAGCAGGCGCGCCTGTCGGTGCGCTTCGCGCGCAAGCTTTGCGACGATGTCGAGTTCTCCCCCGAAGACGGTTACCGCTCCGACCCCGATTTCCTCTGTCGCGTGCTCGAGGCGGTGATCAAGGAGGGCGCCACCACGCTCAATATCCCCGACACCGTGGGCTATGCGGTGCCCGAGCTCTACGGCCATTTCATTCGGTCGCTGCGCGAGCGCGTGCCCAATTCCGACAAGGTGATCTGGTCGGTGCACTGCCACAACGACCTCGGGATGGCGGTGGCCAATTCACTGGCCGGCGTCAAGATCGGCGGCGCGCGCCAGGTCGAGTGCACCATCAACGGCCTGGGCGAGCGAGCGGGCAATTGCGCACTGGAAGAAGTGGTGATGGCGGTGCGCACGCGGCGCGACCATTTCAATCTCGACGTCGGCATCGACGCCACGCAGATCGTGCCGGCCTCCCGCCTGGTCTCGCAGACCACCGGCTTCATCGTGCAGCCCAACAAGGCGGTGGTCGGCGCCAATGCCTTTGCGCACGCTTCGGGCATTCACCAGGACGGCGTGCTGAAGGCGCGCGACACCTACGAAATCATGCGCGCCGAGGACGTCGGCTGGAGCGCCAACAAGATCGTCCTGGGCAAGCTCTCCGGGCGCAATGCCTTCAAGCAGCGCCTGCAGGAACTGGGCATCGCCTTGGAGTCGGAAGCCGACGTGAATGCCGCGTTCGCGCGTTTTAAAGACCTGGCCGACCGCAAGAGCGACATCTTCGACGAAGACATCATCGCCCTGGTCGGCGACGAGAGCGTCACGCATGAGAAAGAAACCTACCGGCTGCTGTCCCTCGAACAACACTCCGGCACCGGCGAGCGGCCACACGCCAAGGTGGTGTTCGCCGTGGCCGATGTCGAGCACCACGCAGAGAGCGATGGCAACGGCCCAGTGGACGCGAGCCTCAAGGCGATCGAATCCCTGGTGAAGTCGGGCGCCGAAATGCTTTTGTACTCGGTCAATGCCATCACCTCGGGCAGCACCGAGTCGCAGGGCGAGGTCACGGTGCGGCTCCAGCACGGCGGGCGCGTGGTCAACGGCGTGGGCTCGGACCCGGACATCGTCGTTGCCTCGGCGAAGGCCTATCTCGCGGGACTCAACAAGCTGCACAGCAAGGTTGAACGCGTCGCCGCCCAGGGTTAAATACTGAGGGCGGGCCCGCGGCGGTGCCGACCACAGAGGCGATCCATGGCCAGGCTAAACCTGGTTCTTTCTTCACGCTGCGCGGAGAAACAGCGCCTAAGCTGTTGAAGCTGCGAGCTTTTCTGGTTACTCTTCGCAAGAGTGATTCAGGAGGTGAAGAGTGGGCGGATCGTTTCAGGGTGCTTGCTGGTCCGTCTTGGCGAGCGCTTTCCTCGTCGTTTCGCTGACGTTTTCGTTCAGCGCTCCGGCCGAAGCCGCCAAGCGCCGCGAAGCGCGCAGTGCAGCGACCGCCGTTGCCAAGAGCAAGCAAAAGCTTCGGGTCGTTCGCAGCAGCAAGAAAAACCTCGTTCGCGCGGTGATCGTGCGGCCGTCCTTCGGGCAAGCGAGCGGCTTGCGCGCCACGACCGACGCTCTCGACCTGCATTCCAGCGTGGCCCTGGTGATGGACCAAGACACCCTGGAGGTCCTGTTCGACAAGAACGCCGACGCCGTGTTGCCGATCGCGTCGCTCACCAAGTTAATGACCTCGGTGGTGGTGGTCGAGGCCGGTCAGTCGCTCGACGAGGTGCTCTCCATCACCCAGGAAGACGTCGACACCGAAAAAGGCAGCGGCTCTCGCTTGGCCGTGGGCACGTCGCTTAGCCGCGGCGAAATGCTGCATCTGGCGCTCATGTCTTCGGAGAATCGCGCGGCGCATGCGCTGGGTCGACACTACCCCGGCGGGCTCGCCGCGTTCATCTCGGCCATGAATGCCAAGGCCGGCCTGCTCGGCATGTCGGACACCCGCTATGTCGACCCGACGGGCCTGTCGAGTCGCAACCAATCGAGCGCCCGCGACCTGGCCGGGTTGGTCGGTGCCGCTTATGCGCACCCGCTGATCCGCGACCTGTCCACTTCGCAGGGGCACAGCGTGGCCGTTGGCCGGCGCATGCTTCAGTACCGTAATACCAATGGTTTGGTGCGCAACCCGGCGTGGGCGATCGGCTTGCAGAAAACCGGCTACATCTCCGAAGCCGGGCGCTGCCTGGTGATGCAGGCTCAATTGGCCGGCCGCAAGCTCATCATGGTCTTCCTCGATTCGGCCGGCAAGCATTCGCGCCTTGGCGACGCCGAGCGCGTGCGGCGCTGGATCGAAACCGCCCCGCTACTGATCGTGCCGGGCGACGTCGATCTGCCCTTGAGCGTGGTGCCGCAAGTGGTTTCCTGAAATGCGAACACGCTGGCGGCACGTGCCGCCAGCGTGGCTTCAGGAAGAGTGTCCGAGTGCTGCCGAGATCTGAGTGGCGGTAGCCTTCAAGCGGTCCATCCAGCTTTCTTCCAAGCGGTCGGCCGGCGCCGAGATCGACAGCCCGGCAATCAGTTTGCCCTGATCGTCGAAGATGCCCGCTGCCATGCAGCGCACCCCCAACTCGAGCTCTTCGTTGTCGCGCGCGGCACCGTAATGCAAGACCTTGGACAACTCGCGCTCGAGCACCGGCAGATCGGTGATGCTGTTGCGCGTGTGCCCGGCCAGGCCCGTGCGCACGGCGTAGGCCCTCACGCGCTGCGAGTCGTCATGGGCGAGGAAGAGCTTACCCACCGAGGTGAGGTGCAAGGGTGCGCGCCCTCCGACGGCCCTGACCACTTGCATTCCAGAGCGTTCGCTGTAGGTGCGCTCGATGTAGACGATTTCGTCGCCCTGGCGCATCGAGAGGTTGACCGGTTGGTGCGTGATCTTGTGCAGTTCGCGCATCGGACCGAGTGCGGCTTCGCGCACGTCGAGCCTGGCCTTGACCAGATTGCCAAGTTCGAGGAAGCGCATGCCCAGGCGGTAACTGCCGGCCTCGGGTCGGTCGACGAAGCGGCCGATCATGAGGTCGTTGAGGATGCGGTGTGCGGTGGAGGGGTGCAAGCCCGTCTGCTCGCTAATGTGCTTGAGCGACACCGGGTCGGGGTGCGCGGACAGCACCTCGAGCAATGAAAACATGCGCCCCATCACTTGGATGGTCGGCGCCCGGCCCTCGGTGCTTTTCATGTGGTGGATTGTCGCTCAGGCGCCGCCGTGCTTGGCTTCACGGCGAAGCTGCATACCCGAGTGAACCCTCGCCCATGCCGGATATTGAGCGCTCCTATTGGACGGTGGAGGTCGAGGGGCACGCCCGCGTGTACGTCATCGCCGACGAAGACCTGTGAATCGGGAAACAACGAAAAGACGTCGGCCGTGCACTTCGTGCGTTTCGAGTGCGGCAAGACGGTGGCCCAAGCGATCCGGGCCGGCGCGGCGGTTATGCTGGGGTGCAACCACCGCCACTACCCCGCGCACGCGAGCATCGCCGCGAAACACCCTTGAGCCTGGCGGGCCGTTTGGATGGCTCCGCAGCTTAAGCACGCGTCCCGCGAAGAACCCGCTGTCCCGGCAAAACCGCGGCTGCGAGCAGACCTTACGATTGCACCGGGAGTCGCCCATGTCCAACGCCACCCCGCAAAGCATCACGCCGGCACTGCGCGACTGGATCGTCGAGCAGGCGCGTGCCGGGCACAGCCCAGAAGCGGTTCTCGAAGCCATGAAGTCCAGCGGCTGGCAGGAAGACGTCGCGATCGACGCGCTCGAGACGGTGCTCGGCGGCCTTTTGAAAGATCGTGCCGAGTCGCCGGCTTTGCCGCCGCCCAACCGCGTGCCCGATCCGGTGCCAAGCGACGGCGCCACCAAGATCTTCGCTCACGACCGTGAGGTGAGCATCGTCATGTCCCTGCGCGAGCCGCGCGTGGTGGTGTTCGAGAACCTGTTGGCCGACGACGAATGCGACGAGCTTGTCGCCTTGGCCGGCGAGCGGCTTGCGCGATCGCACACCGTCGACGTGGCCACCGGCGACAGCGAGGTCAACGACGCCCGCACGAGCGACGGCATGTTCTTCGCGCGCGGGGAGCACATCGTCTGCCAGCGTCTGGAAGCACGGCTCGCTGCGCTCCTGAACTGGCCGGTCGAGAACGGCGAGGGTCTGCAGGTCCTGCGCTACCACCCGGGCGCGCAGTACAAGCCTCATTACGATTACTTCGACCCGGCCCAGCCTGGCACGCCGTCCATCCTCAAGCGCGGCGGGCAACGGGTCGCGACCATCCTCACCTACCTCAACACCCCCCTGCGCGGTGGCGCCACCACGTTTCCCGACGTCGGCCTCGAGGTGTCGCCACTGAAAGGCCAGGCGGTGTTCTTCAGTTACGAGCGTCCGCACCCGAGCACGCGCAGCCTGCACGGCGGTGCACCGGTGCTCGAGGGCGAAAAATGGGTGGCGACCAAATGGCTGCGCGTTGGGCGCTTCGAGTGAGCTTGGCGCCTGCTGGCCGCGGCTGGCGAAGCGGAAGCTGAAATGAGATGGGGTTCAGTGCGCGCAGTCGCCAGTAGCCGCCAAGGATAAAGCCCCCCATGCGCTGGCATGGGTGCCGACACGAGCGGGCATGACGGATTGGTTCACACCCTCTCAACGGCACGTCGCTCCAGTAGACGCAGGCCTTGGCCGACCAGAAAGTTTGCCACCCTGGCTGCCCTTGCGCCTTTGCTGACGCGACACGCCGCCGCTTGGCTCAGCGGCTGCGACCGCCTCCACCACCCGAGCCGCCACTGCGGCCGCCGCCGCCACGCGGGCCAGCGCCGCCAGCAGGTCCACCTGCAGGAGGCCGTGCCGGGCGACCGCCCGGCGCGCCGCCGCGCGGCGCCGAAGCGCGACGCGCCGGCGCCGCGGCATGGCTGCGGCTGCCACCTGCACCTGAACGCAG
>JANONH010000502.1:0-4589 GCA_031420735.1 Methylibium sp. | reverse complement strand
TGGCACGCTGGCCCAGGGCCTGCGCCATGTGGTCGATGAAGCCGAGCAGCTGCTGCGCCATGCCGCCGACAGCGGCGATCAGCGGCTCGAAGCGGTGCGCGCCAGGTTCGACACCCAAGTCAAGCGCATGCGCATGCAGCTCGACGACCTGGAGAACACCGCCAGCCACAAGGCGCGGCAGGCGGCGCACGCGGCCGACCATGCCGTGCATTCGCACCCCTACGGCGCGATGGGTGCCGCTGCGGCCATCGCGCTGTTGATCGGCGTGCTGGTGGCGCGGCGTTAGCACTGCGGCGCCGCCCGGGCCGTGGCGAAGCGCCAGCCCAAGGGCGGCATCGCAAGGGCCCGCTCGGCAGCCCAGGGCCGGTCACGGAGCCGCCACTGCTGTGGCTGTCAAGCCGAGGGCTTGCGCGAGCCCCGCGGCGCGGGTGCTCGCCGGCCGCCGCGCACGGCTCTGCTCGGCCCGAGAACACGGCACTGTTTGCCGCTCAAGGCGCGCTCTGGCGGCATGCCGCTGGCGCCTTCGAGGCGCACATTGGCGAGGCCTTGCTGCGCGAGGTAGCGCCGCAGGGCCTGCTGCGCCTTCGCCAAGGCGCGCTGCCCGCTCGCGCCACCTTCGGCGATGCGAAGAAACAGTGCGTTGGCGTGGCTTTGTTCGAGTTGGAAAGCGAACACGCCGGCGTCGTCTTCGATCACGGTGGTGAGCGCCAGCGGAGCCAGCCGCTGCGAGGCGCCGCGGCCGTCGCGCAACACCAGCAGTTCGTCGCAGCGACCCTCGACATCGAGCGCGGGCAGCGGCGAGCCGCAGGCGCAAGGCTCGGCGTGCAGGATGATGCGGTCGCCAAGGTCGTAGCGGATCAGCGGTTGCAGGCGATTGGCCAAATTCGTGAGCAAGCAGGTGTGGCCGGCCTGGCCGTCGGGTACCGGCGCATAGTGTTCGTCGACCGCTTCGAGGATCGCCCAGTCGGCGTTGAGGTGCAACACGCCCAGGCGGCATTCGCTGGCCAGCGCCAGGAACTCCGAGGCGCCGTAGCTGTTGCCCACGCGGCAGCCGAAGGCCTGCTCGATGGCGGCTCGCATGCCGTGCGTGAGGGTCTCGCCGCCGGTCCACACTTCGGCGAGCTGCAGCTTCGTGCGGCCGGCGCGCAGCTCTTCGGCCAGCAGCAGCGCAACCGTCGGGTAAGTGGCCAACACGCTCGGCGCGAAGGCTTCGAGCTCACGCAGCAACTGCGGCGTCGGCTGCAGGAAAGAGAAGCCGCGCAGCAGGGACGCGGCACCCGGCACCAGACGGCGCAGGCGCTCGAGCGACACCGTGCTGGCGAAGTGCCCGGTGGTCGCACCGACGAACGCCACCCGCTCGCCCATCCAGCCGGAAAACGGGCGCAGCCGCGGCCGGCGCAGCGCCTCGAGCGCGTCGTAGACCGCCAGCGCTTCGGCGTCCTGCACGAACAGCGCCGGCTCGCCGCTGCTGCCCGAACTGGTCCAAAGCAAGTGGCCGCCGGGGCAAGCCTGGCCGATGAGCGCGGGGTCGGCGGCAAACTCGCGCAGCGCCTTCAGCTCGAGCCGCGGGTCGGTGACCCAGTGCGCAAAGCGGTGCATCAGCTCGGCCTTGCTCACCGGGGCGATGTCGGTCAGTGGCGTGGTCGTGGGGTCGCGGCGGCCGAGCCGCTCGCGCACCAGCGCAGAGTGCTCAGTGGCATGCACGTGCAGCGCTGCGAGGCGGCGGCGCTGGCGTGCCAGCACGCCAGCGCGGCCGGCGTAGGACGCCGCAGCAACGTCGAGCGCGATCACCCCGCTTTGCCACAGGTCCAGAGGCGACAGCATCGACATTGCGCCTTGCATGCCGCGACCGGCGTGTTGCCTGAAAACCCGACCCCGTGGCAGAGCGGCGCGTGGCGGCTGGCGCTAAGGCTGGCCCTTGCTGGCCGTGGTGCGCGTGGCGCAGGTGCTCATGTGAAATGGCAAGTAGGCCGGGCAGACCCGAAACAGGCCGGTGGCGATCGGCACCAGGCCGAGCCAGCCCCAGGGGCCGATGGCGCCCATCAAGGTGGCCGAAACCAGTGCCACCCCCACCACGACCCGAATCACCCGGTCCACCGTTCCGACGTTCTGCAGCATGGTTTTCTCCCGTTGCTGCAGGCATTCTCAAGCCGTGCGCGCAGCAGGGTTTTGACGCGGGTCAAGCCAGTGCGCGGTGCGGTGCGCCTTGATCCAGCGCAAAACGCGCCACCACGTTCACCCCCACCATGAGCAGCACCGGCCGCCCGGCCCACCGGATTTGGAGCCCACCCATGAGCAGCAGCCTGCGTTCGATCCTGCTTCACCTGGACGCGTCGCCGCGCAGCGCGGTGCGCATGCAGTTGGCGCGCCAGCTCGCGGAAGAACACGACGCTGCGGTCACGGCGCTGTATGCCACGGCACCGACCCTGCTCGACATACCCTTGGTCATGTCCGATGGCGCGTCGGGGGCGTTGCCGCTGCTGCTGCAGCTCGAAGACGAGCGCCGCGACGCCGCGCACACCCTGTTCGAGCAGGCCAACGCCGGCGCCAGCAACCGACCGATGCAGTGGCGCGAATTGCGTGCCACACCGGTGATCCGCGGCGTGGCCGAGCATTCGCTGTGCACCGACTTGATGGTGCTCGGCCAGTTCGACGCCGACGACGTGCGGGCGCTGGGCGTGCCGCAGGATTTGGTGGCGTCCGCGCTCATCGCCAGCGGCCAGCCGGCCCTGGTGGTGCCGTATGCGGGTGAATTCAAGACGGTCGGGCGCCGCATGCTGGTGGCGTGGAAGCCCACGCGCGAAGCGGCACGAGCCGTTTGCGCGGCACTGCCCTTGCTGCGCCGCGCCGAGCGCGTGCACCTGAGCGCGCCGCCCGACGAAGCCCCAGGCGGCGGCTGCGGCGTGCCCGAACTCGAAGCCTTCCTGCGCCTGCACGGCGTCGCGGTCGAGATCGCGCGGCATGGCGCGGTGCCCGAGGGGGAGCCCGGCGAGGGCCTGCTATCGCTTGCCGCCGACGTCGACGCCGACCTGCTCGTGATGGGCTGCTACGGCCACAGCCGCGCACGCGAACTGGTGCTCGGCGGCGCCTCGCGCACGGTGCTGAAGTCGATGACGCTGCCGGTGTTGATGGCGCATTGAGCTGCGACGCGCCCACGGCCGCAATTGCCATCGGTGAACAGGTGGCGCTTGATGCTGCGTCTGCACAAAAGGCGCCAGGGAATGCGCAGCGCCGCCTGCGCGCCCGCAAATTCAACCTCGGAGCTGCGCCCAGTGCGTGTGCTCATCGTGCTGTCGGCTGGTCCGGGCCCAAGGCGCCGCTCGCGCGGGCGTCGAGGTAGGCCCACAGCTTGCCGATACTGGCCCGCACCGTCGGGTCTTTCTCCCAGGCCGGCATTTGCTTGTCGCCGTCACGGCGGCCGAGCACGTCTTGAACCAGGGCTTCGCGGGCGGCCCCCTCGGAGCGCGCATCGCCCGAGGGCACGACCCACTGGTAGCGTCGCAACACACTGCCCTCGAAGCGCCCCTGGCTCATGCCGCGCACGCGCACGAGCAGGTCGGGCGCACTGGCCGTGCCGGCAGCGTCGGCCCCGTGGCAGCGGGCGCAATTGGCCTGAAACACGCGCCAGCCGGCATCGTGCAAAGGCGCCGACGCGGCCGGCGTGGGTGGCGTGGGAAGCGCTGGATCGGCCGCCTGCACGACGGTCGCCACAGTCATGAAAACGGCTGCACTCAGCAACCGGCAACTCGAGAGCTTGAACATGCGCGATCTCCTTGAAAGCAAGCGAAGCCATTGCACCACCTGGCCGTGCGGGCATGCTTGCGCTGCATCAGGAAAACGCTGCGCGGTGTTCGCTGTCGGCTCAACCCTCCTGCTTCTCGACGAAGACAAGAAGCTCGTGTCTACATCACAGCGCTACAGCTGCCCGAGGCCAATATGAACGAAAAGACAACACGTACGCCGCGCCCGGAGCCATTGGACGATCCGCTAATACGCGTGCTGGCGAAGTCGATACGCCATGCCGTGCGGATTCTGGCTCTGTTGATGGTTTTGGTGATCTGGTGGGGGTTGCCGATGTGGTCTACGTCTTGTACGAACGCATCTCCAACCATCCTTTTTATCTACTCAACATCAGCGATATTTTTGCCACTTTCGGCGCCTTCATGGCCGTGCTGATCGCGATCGAAATCTTCATCAACATCACCAGTTATCTGCGCGACAACGTCATTCACATCAAGATCGTTCTGGCCACGGCCTTCATGGCCGTCGCCCGAAAGGTGATCGTGCTGGATTACGACGAGGTCAGCTCGGACTACGTCTTCGCCACCGCCGCGCTGGTGCTGGCACTGGCCATCGCCTACTGGCTGGCGGTGGTAAAAAACGCCTCCATAGAAAGTCACGGTGAGCTTTGAGGCAGTGCGCTGCGCCGGGCGAACCTAGCAAATGCCGCTGTGGCGATGGTCGACCTCAACCCAACTCGCGAACCGGCCGCGCGGGCAGCGGTCTTTACGTCGCCTGCCAGATCACCTTGCTTGCCGATGTCTCCCAGAGCTCGTACTTCGCGCCGTACACCTCCTCGATGCGGTTGC
>JANONH010000501.1:0-1584 GCA_031420735.1 Methylibium sp. | reverse complement strand
GCGACGTGGTGGCAGCGATGTCGGCCCTGCGCAGCGCGGCCAAGGCCGGCCATGCCCCGTCGCAGTCGCTGCTGGCCTTCATTCTCGAGCAGGCCGATTTCGCCGCGGAGGCGCTGCAGTTGTACCGCGACGCGGCGGCGCAGGACGATGCCGATGGCCACGCCGGGCTGGCCAACATGGTCCTGAGTGGCCGGGGCGTTGCCAGAGATGAGAAGTTGGCGTTGCAGCATTTCTCGAAAGCGGCGGACTTGGGCCACGCTGCCTCGATCGAAGTCTTGGCCAGCGCTTACCTGAAAAATCAACTCGGGCTGGATGCTGACGGCCGCGATGCCGCCGGTGCGCTCGGCGCATGGCGGCGGGCCGCAGACCAGGGCCATGCGCCATCGGCCGATGCGCTGGCCCGCGCCTATCAAGCCGGCCGCCATGGCGTGACGGCCGATGCAGCGCAGGCCGCGTCGTGGCAGGCCCGCGCCGCTGCGCTGCGCAAGCAGCAGGCCGCGCCGGTGGCCAAGGCGGCGAAATGACCCTCAAAGCGCTGTCACTGCTATGCATCGCACTGGGCGCGCATGTCAGCGGCACAGCGGCTGACGTGCTGGCTGGCGCTGACCTCTACCGCCTGCACTGCGTCGCGTGCCACGGCGCCGACGGGCGGCCGGTATTGCCGGTGGCGCCAGACTTCTCTCGCCCCACGGCACTGCTCAAGCCCGACCTGGCGCTGCTGGCGACGATCCGCACAGGGAGCGGCGCGATGCCGGCGTATGCCGGGCTGCTGCGCGACCGCCAAATCCTCGACATCGTGGCCCACCTGAGGACCCTGCGATGAAGTCATTGCTGCTGGCCCTTTGTCTGGCGCTGGGCCTGGCCCCGCTGGCCCAGGCCCAACGCGTCAAGGACGCTTTCGAGGTCGGCCCGTCAGTCTACGTGCGCGCGCTGACGATCGAGCCCGCGCGCGGCGCGCTGTGGGTCGGCACGTCGGCCGGTGTGCATGAGGTGGACCTTGTCAGCGGCAAGCTGCGCAACACCTTCACGCGCAAGGACGGGCTGGCCAACGAATACGTGTTTGCGATCGGTCTGGACCGCGCAGGCAACAAGTGGTTCGGCACCAACGCCGGCGGCGTGTCGCGCTACAAGGATGGTCAGTGGAAGACCTACTTCCCGATGCACGGTCTGGCGGACTACTGGGTCTACTCGTTCGCGCAGCAAAGGAGCGGCGACTTCTGGATCGGCACCTGGGCCGGTGTCAACAAGGTCGACGCCAAGACCGGCAAGTTCTCTACCTACATCAGCGAGTTGGTCAACGAGCGGGTCTACGGCATCGCCGTCGACGCCCAGGATCGCGTCTGGTTCGGCACCGAAGGCGGGGTGTCGATGCTCGACGGCAAGCAGTGGCGCTCGTGGACCCACAAGGACGGCCTGGGAGCGGTCAATAGCGACAACCTTCCCTTTTCCACCAACACCGGGCTGGGCACGCGCACGCGGCACGACCTGTCGGTGGGTTCGGAAGGCCCGGCCACCTACAACCCGAACTATGTGTTCTCGATCCTGGCCGCCGCCGACGGCAGGATCTGGGCCGGCACCTGGGGC
>JANONH010000500.1:0-2811 GCA_031420735.1 Methylibium sp. | reverse complement strand
CTTCGATGGTCACAGCCATGCCCGGGTCTTCAGGCTCGATGGCTCGCGCGGCGGCGCGCAATCTCGGCCACCAGAGCGCGCGCCAGCGTGAGCTTGTCGGCCCTGCCGCCACCCGACGGCAGGGCTTGCTCGCCGTGCGCGTCGACTAGCAACAGCGCGTTGTCGTCGCGCCCAAAAGTGGCCGGACCGAGGTTGCCCACCACCAGCGGCAGCTTCTTGCGCTCGAGCTTGCTGCGCGCATGCGCCGCCAGGTTCTCGCTCTCCGCCGCGAAGCCCACGCAATAGGGCGGCTTGTCCGAGGCCGCCACCGCCGCGAGGATGTCGACGGTTTCGACCAGCTCGACACGCGGCGCTTGCCGCTTGTCGCCCTTCTTGATCTTGTGCTCTGCCGCCCTCGCAGGCCGCCAGTCGGCCACGGCCGCAGTGGCAATGAAGATGCCGTGCAGGGCGGCGCGGGGCAGCACCGCCGCCAACATGTCCTCGGCACTCTCGACATCCACGCGCACGACGCCGCGCGGTGTGGGCAGTTGCACCGGCCCGGCCACCAGCGTGACCTCGGCGCCCGCTTCGCGCGCGGCCCGCGCCAGCGCAAAACCCATCTTGCCGCTCGAGCGGTTGGTGAGGCCGCGCACCGGATCCAAGGCTTCAAAGGTGGGCCCGGCAGTGATGAGCACGCGCTCGCCGGCCAGCGGCTTGGGCGAGAGCGCCGCGATCAGATCGTCCAGCAACTCGGCCGGCTCGAGCATGCGGCCCTCACCGGTTTCGCCGCAGGCCTGGTCGCCGCAGCCCGGCCCGAGCAGCACCGCGCCGTCGGCCACCACTTGCGCGGCATTGCGCTGCGTGGCCGGGTGGGCCCACATCTCGCGGTTCATGGCGGGCGCCAGCAGCAGCGCGCAGCGCCCGGCCGGGCGCGCCAGGCAGAGCAAGGCGAGCAGTTCGCCCGCGCGCCCCTGGGCGAGTTGCGCCATGAAGTCGGCGCTCGCCGGAGCGACGATCACGGCGTCGGCATGGCGCGTGATCTCGATGTGCGCCATGTTGTCGGGGGCGCGGTCGTCCCACTGGCTGGTCAGCACGGCTTGCCCGCTGAGGGCCTGCATGCTCACCGCCGTGATGAACTGCTGGGCCGCGTCGGTCATGACCACCTGCACCCGGGCGCCCGCCTTGACGAGCAGCCGCAGCAACTCGGCCGCCTTGTAGCAAGCGATGCCGCCGCTCAGGCCGAGCACGAGGCGCTTGCCGGCGAGGTCGAGGCGATCGGTCATGTAAGCAGGGGCGGGGGTCGAAGGGGCGCGCGGATTATGGCTTCCGGCTTCCACCCTGCGCACGACGCCGCGGCGCGGCGCGGCTACAGTGTTGTCGCGCAACTCGCTTCAAGTCGCGCCTCGAGAAGTACACGCGAAAGGTCCTCGCCCATGGATGCCCTCTTGCTGGCGCGCATGCAGTTTGCGGCCAACATCACTTTTCACATCCTGTTCCCGACCATCAGCATCGCGCTGGCGTGGCTGTTGCTCTTTTTTCGCTGGCGCTGGCTCGTCACCCACGACGGCGCCTGGCTCAGCGCCTACCGCTTCTGGACCAAGGTGTTCGCGCTCAGCTTTGCCTTGGGCGTGGTGAGCGGCATCACCATGAGCTTTCAGTTCGGCACCAACTGGCCGGGCTTCATGGAAAAGGCCGGCAACGTGGCCGGGCCCCTGCTTGCCTACGAGGTGCTGACAGCCTTTTTCCTCGAGGCGGGCTTCCTGGGCATCATGCTGTTCGGTCACGGCCGAGTCAGCGAGCGCGTGCACCTGATGTCGACCTTCTTCGTGGCTTTTGGTACCACCATGAGCGCCTTCTGGATCCTCGCACTCAACTCCTGGATGCAGACGCCGGCCGGGCACGAGGTGATCGACGGCGTCTTCCATGTCACGAGCTGGGCCGAGGTGCTGTTTACCCCCTCGTTTCCCTACCGCCTGACGCATGTTCTGCTCGCCTCGGCCCTGACCGCCGCCTTCCTGCTGGCGGGCGTGAGCGCGTGGCAGTTGCTGCATGGCAGCGCGCGCGACTCCGCGCTCCGCAGCCTGCGCACCGGCCTCACCCTGGCCGCGGTCGCGATCCCAGTACAAATTTTCGTCGGCGACCTGCACGGCCTCAACACGCTCGAGCACCAGCCGCAGAAGGTGGCGGCCATGGAAGGCGTGTGGGAGACCACGAAGTCCGCGCCGCTGCTGCTGTTTGCGCTGCCCGACGCCGCCTCGCGCAGCAACAGCCTGCAGATCGCAGTGCCGGGCCTGGCCAGTTTCATCCTCACCCACGACTTCGACGGCGTGATCCGCGGCGTCAACGACTTCCCGGGTGCGCACCCGCCGGTGCTGCCGGTGTTCCTGGCGTTTCGGGCCATGGTGGGCATGGGCGTGTTGATGCTGGCCGTGAGCTGGGTCGGCTGGTGGCTCGCGCGGCGTGCCGGCTGGCAGGCCGAGCGCCTGCCGCGGCGGCTGCTCTGGGTGCTGGTGGGCATGACCTTCTCTGGCTGGGTGGCCACGGTGGCCGGTTGGTGGGTGACCGAGATCGGCCGTCAGCCCTTCATCGTCTACGGCCTGCTGCGCACCGCCGACGTCGTGGCCGACGTGCCCGCTGCGATGGTCGCGTCCACGCTGACCATGTACATCGTGCTCTATCTGGCGCTGATCGTCGCTTATGTGAGCGTCATCAAGTACATGGCCGACAAACCCGAACAAGTGACCGCAGCGGACGCGGTCGACAAAGTCGAGCAGCGCAAGGCCCAGGTGCTGGGCTCGGACGCCAAGGCATGAAAGCGAGCCCGCGCTTTGC
>JANONH010000499.1:0-3117 GCA_031420735.1 Methylibium sp. | reverse complement strand
CGAGGTCGAGTGGCTGGAAGTGAAGCCCACTGGCATCGAGTGCCGGGTGGAGTTTGGCCGCTGGTCGGGCGTCTCGGTCGGCTGACGGCCCGGTACGGAGCACGCAATGGAGACGAGGCACATGGGAAAACTCATCGCGATGCAGCGGCTCGCAGCGGCCGTTCGCGCATGTCGATCCTGCTGGAGATGGTGCGTTTGCACACCGGACTCGGGCGTCTCACGTCGGGCGAATATGCGGATTTTCGACTCTACCTGGACGATCTTTCCTGGCATCGCAAAAAGCAGTTCTGCGGCGAGAAAGCGTCGATGGTTCTCGAAGACCTTCTTGTCGACGACTTCAGCCGGCTGCTAAGCGTCGACAAGTTCACCATGTACAGCTACATGTCGGGGATCGGTTTACCCATTCCCGAACTGCTCGCCGTTTACGGCCGGGCCACCGGCACCCACCTGGTGCAGACACTGCACTCGCCCGAGGACTTGAGCGCATTCCTTCGAAGCCGCCTGCCCGAGCGGCCGTTGTACTTCAAACCCTCTGTCGGCGGTTTCGGGCTGGGCAACAAACTGCTGCAATGCATCGAGGGCGACGACGTGGTCCTCGGCTGCGGAAAAACTCTGGCGTTGGACGAGTTTTTCGCATCGCTTGGCGAGCAACGCGGCATGGGATGGGTGATCCAGGAAGCGCTCGTCGCCCACCCGGACATCGCCGCACACCTTGGCAACAAGATTTCCGGGATCCGCATCCACACTTTCCTGGGCAAGCACGGTCCCGAAGTCACCAAGGCCATTTGGAAGATCAACGTCGGCAAGCTCGACAGCGACAACTTCGAGCACGGCAAGAGCGGCAACATGCTCGCCGCGGTCGACCTCGCTTCGGGTCGGGTCGAGCGCATCGTTGGCGGGGTCGGGCCCGACCAGATCGCAGCGACTGCGCAATCGAAGTCGGGACATGACGTGGCCGACGCCCTGGTCGGCTTCGAGCTTCCACATTGGCCGCAGATTCTCGAGTTGGTCTTGCGCGCCGCGAATGCCTTTCCCGGCTTCATTTGTCCCGGCTGGGACATCGCCATTTGCCCCGACGGGCCGCGGGTGATCGAGGTCAACCACTTCGGCGCGGTCGACCTGTCGCAACACGCCTATCGGCAGGGTTTCCTGGACGACCGCCTGCTCGAACTGATCGAGTCCAGAGGTCTACTTGCCTACTTGCCTACTTGCAGCGTGCCAACCCTTTCGCGCCGCGCGGCCGGCAGTGGAACAGCCGCAGAGGTTGGCGGCAGGGACACTGGAAGTGGTGGTGCTGAACCGACGAATACGCGAGCGCCCAGAGACCGCCATTCGTTGCCAGACCGTCGCCGAGCTGTCGAGTGCGAAGCCGTATTGGCCCCGAGTTTGCCGCCGCTGCGAACTCGGTCCCGCCCGCGTCACGGTGGGAGGTCTTGGGCTGTGGAAGATGCGCCCGGCACGGGCCCGGTGCGCAGGCCCTCGGCTTCCAGCACGCCGAGCACGGCGAGGTTGACATCCGAGCGAACGCCGGCAGGATCGTCCAGCGGGTCCTCGACCCAATACGACGCCGTGAGCTCAAGGTGGTCGACCGTGATGCTCGACAAGTGGATCGCCACCGCCCGACCCAGGCCCGTCATGGTGCGCCCCGTTTCCTCGAGGGCCTTCAGGAGCAGGGGCCGAAGGCGGCCCAGGTCGGCGTGGCGCGGCACCGGGAACACGGTGGCCAGCTGCGTGGCGGTTTGCGCCAGGGACGCGTTCTCCACGCGCTGCGTGATGAGCAACTCGTTGGGCACGATGGATTCGCGGCCACTGGCCGCGCGGATGATCGTGGCGCGGGTGTTGATGTCGGTGATGCGGCCTTCGAAACCGTCGACCTTGACCAGGTCGCCGATGCGCAGCGAGCGCTCGGCGAGGATGACAAAGCCGCTGACGTAGTTGCTCGCGAGTTTCTGCAGACCGAAGCCCAGGCCGACGCCGACTGCGCCGCCCAGCACGCTGAGCGCCGTGAGGTCGATGCCAGCGGCCGACAGCGCCATGAGCAAGCCGAAGAACAGCAGCGCTGCGCGCGTGGCGTTGGCCGCCATCTTGCGCACCGAAAGGTTGTCGTGGCGGTTCTTCAAGAGCCGCGTCTCGATGGCCGCACTGACCCACAAAGCCATTACTAAAACCACGACCGCATTGAAGGCGCCCTCGAGCAGGGCGAGCAGCGAGAGCTTAGTGCTGCCCACTTTCCAGGTGATGCCTTCGAGTTCATCGAGCACGACTGGCAGCACGCCGGTGAGCCACAAGATGAGTGCGAGCCACACCGCCCACGACACCCAGCGCTCGACGATGCGCACCGCTTGCGACTGCGGGAAGGCGGCCCCCAGCACGCGCACGACCAGGCGAATCGCAGCGAGCGCGAACAACAGCGGGATGGCGATGCGCAGCAGCACCGCCGGCACCTCGCCCTGCAGCAGCCAGCGCGCCAGCCAAGCCAGGGCAAAGGCGAGCAGCGGGAACAAGGCGCCGTCGATCACCCGCTTGCCGAACAGCACCGACCTGCTGTGCAGGCCCTCTGGGGTGCGCCCACGCAGCAGCCAGCTCAGCAGGCCCGCGACCAGCAGGCAGCCCAGCAGCGCCGCCAGCTCGATGGCCGCGCCGCTGGAGAGCAAGGCGCGGCCGAGCGCGCCCAGTTCGTCGGGCGTCATCGGGCGGGCCATGCGGCCATCCATTGCCATCGCCAGCGTCGCTCTCAGTTGCTCGGCCGCGCTTTGCGCGACCCACGACGCACGAACCCGCCAAGCAAGCAGCCGCCACGGACCGGCTCCGCCGGGCCGCCAGCGGCGCCCCCTTGGGGGGAGCGGCGAAGCCGCAACGGGGGGGTCATGTCAATGGGCCAGGTCGGCCAGCACGCGCAGATGGCTCGCCACGCTGCGCCCGAGCGCGCTCAAGGCATAACCGCCTTCGAGGCAGGACACGATGCGACCCTTTGCGTGGCGCTCTGCCACGCGCTTGATGCGTTCGGTGATCCAGGCGTAGTCGGCCTCGACAAGGCCCAGGTGGGAAATATCGTCTTCGCGGTGGGCGTCGAACCCGGCCGAGATGAAGATCATCTGCGGCCTGAAAGCCTCGAGC
>JANONH010000498.1:0-1688 GCA_031420735.1 Methylibium sp. | reverse complement strand
CCGCCCAACCTGGCTCTGGGAGTCACGCAAGCAACTCCGAGCCGGGCAACCGGGCCGCGCCAGCGTCGAAGCTCAGGAAGCGGCGACGGCCGAGGTGGGCGGCGCGCGCGGTGAGCAGGCAGTCGGCGAAATCAGCCTCCGGGTGCTGGGCCCAGACGTAGAGCGCCTCTTCCACGGTGGGCGGATGCTCGAACTCGACATCGGCGCTTTCCATCAGCGCGGTGAAGGCGCCCGCGATGCTGGCTTTGTCGAGCTTGTAGCGGCTCCGCAGCACCCATTCAGTTTCGAGTAGGGCGCCGAGCACGATCCGCACCGGTTCTTCGGCGGCGGCGGCCTCGTTTACCAATCGCTGCGCCGCCGCGCACTGCGCTTCGTCGTCGCGGACGAGCAGGCGCACCAGCACGTTGGAGTCGATGGCGATGGTCACGGCACACGCCTCGCGCTGCGCGCTGCGGTGCGAAGCGCCTTACGGGCCGCCGGGCGGGTGCTCATCGCGCCCGCCGCTTCGTCGCCCCCGTCGCTGTCGTCGCCGTGAACGGGTTCATGTCCTCGACCGCGACCTTGGGCTGCCCTGGGCGCGTGAGCGAGCCCGCCAGGTCCGCAAGGCGCCGCGTCTTCGGCCGCATCACGACAGTGCCGTCACTGAGCATCGTGAAGGCCATCTTGTCGCCAGACTTGAGGCCGAGTCGGTCGCGGATTTCCCGCGGCACCGTGACCTGGCCCTTGGTGGTCATCGTGGTGGCGTCTGCCATGTCTGGCCTCCAAGCATTACGGAAAACCAAATCGTAATACCGGGATCCAAGGGCGTCAACGCTGCGGCCTGTGCGCCAGCCCTTGTTGCCGCTGGGCGAGGGCGGCGCCCGGGTGTTGGGCCCAGACGTAAATCGGCCTGGAATCGCTGCAATGCGCCGAGCAAGGTGACGAACGCTGTCGTGTCGCCGACGGCGGTTGCCTGTCAGCCGATGTTGGCGCCTGTCATGCGGGGATCGCGCTGCAGGGTCACGGGGCGTGGCGGGCACAGAAGTCGGCCGGCGTGAAGATGGGGTACTGCTCGGCCAACGCGAGCAAGTCCTTGTCACCGGTCACCAGGCAGTCGGCACCGGCTGCGATCAGCGTCGCCAGGATGGGCACGTCGTTAGGGTCGCGCAGGCCGCTGTCGTGCGCCTGCGCCATCACTTCCTGCCCCAGCTCGACCACCGAGGCCATGGCGCGCAGAACGTCCAGAAAGTCGCGCACGTCGTTGGCTGTGAAACCCGTGCGCGCCGACATGGAGGGCAGGATTCGGGCCAACTTGTCCAGCAGGAAGTCCGACACCGCCAAGCTGAAGGCGCCGCCCGGCCCTTTGCAGCGATTGCAGGCCGATGAAATGGCGAAGTGCGGTGCCGTCATCCATGCCGCGGGCATCCAGCCGGAGTCGCCCAGGGTGACGACGGCGCGCCCCCTGACGCGCTGCGCTGAAGCGACCAGGCCGACTCCGGCCGGTGGAGCCGGCAAGTGGGCGCCGCGCCCGCCGCGACGCCTATCAGGCGTCAGCCGTCAGCCGTCAGCGGTGGCCGTTTGTCCCTCGGCGGCTTCAAGCTCAGCCGCGCCGGGCGCGCCCGGCAGCGGCGAGATGTTGAGGGCGAGCTTGCCCTTGGGGCCGTCAGTGAGCTCGAAACTCACCCGCGAGCCCTGCACCAGCGTTCGAA
>JANONH010000497.1:0-3445 GCA_031420735.1 Methylibium sp. | reverse complement strand
GCGCACGACGCGCTCAACGCGCTGGCCCAGGTGAGCGCGCGCCTGGACGACGCGCGCGGCAGCACCGAATACCGCGCCCGCTTCGAAGCCTACCTACAGCACGCGCAGGACCACGACCTCGCCATCGGCATCGCCATGACCGACGCCAAGGGCGAACGCAGCAAGCGCCCGCACGAACAGGCCCACGCCGACGCTTACGTGCACGTGGTCGAAAAGAGCGGCAAGGGCATCGTGATCTCGGGCACCAAGGCCATCGTCACCGGCGCGCCCTACATGCACGAGTTGCTTGTCATGCCGTGCCGCAACATGGGCCCCGCCGACGCCGACTTTGCGGTCTGCTGCGCGGTGCCGGTCGACGCGCCCGGCATCACCATCGTCGCGCGCGCGGCCGGGCGGCCGGGCGAAAAGCTCGAACACGGCGCGGCCCTCTTTTCGCGAACTTACGGCCAGTCGACCGGCGTGGTGATCTTCGACAAGGTGTTCGTGCCCTGGGAGCGCGTGTTCTATGCCGGCCACCCCCAAGAGGTGGAGCACAGCGCCACCCTCACCTACAGCTACGCCACCCACCACCGCCACAGTTGCATCGGCGCGCGCGCGGGCTTCGGCGACTTGCTCATCGGTGCGGGCGCGCTGATGTGCGAGGCCAACGGCCTGGACCCCGGCACCACTGCCAGCCTGCGCGAGCCGATGGTCGAGCTGATCAAGATCACCGAGGGCTTCTTCGCCTGCGGCGTGGCCGCCAGCGTCTATGCCCGGCCCGACCCCCACTACGGCAACTTCATGCCCGAGCCGGTGTTTGCCAACATCGGCAAGCTGCTGTTGTCGACCCAAATTTACGACATGCACCGCCTGGCGCACGAAGTCTCGGGCGGCCTGATCGTGGCACTGCCGGGCCCGGACGAAGACCACAACCCGGCCACCGCCGCGACCCTTGCCGAAGTGCTGCGCGCCAACCCCGACGTGCCCTACGACAAGCGCATCGAGGTGGCCCGCTTCATCGAAGACCTGACCGCCTCCTACCAGGGCGGCTGGTACTCCGTCATCAGCCTTCACGGCGGCGGCTCGCCGGCGGCCATGAAGCAGGAAATCTGGCGCCACTATCCGCTGGGCAGCAAGGTCGAACTGGTCGAGCGCCTGCTCGAGCGCGGCGTGCTGCACGACCCCACGCGCGCCATCACTCAGAACCGCCAGCCCGGGCGCTGCTGCGACCGCGGCTGCACAGCGCCGGGCCAAGCGGTGATGGCCGAGCTGCCGGGGCCGGCGGCGGCTCGAGGCGCCGGGGCGGAGCTGCCGCCCATGTGAGCGGCCAAGCCGCGAAGCTGCGGAGCCAGCCCACGGTGGCTCCGCTTTCTAGCCGCCCGTGCGCACCACGACGCGCCCGCGCACCTTGCCGGCCATCAACTCTTCGGCCGTTGCCACGGCTTCGTCCAGGCCGATCTCGCGCGTCATGATCTCCAGCAGCAGCGGGTCGAGGTCGCGCGCCAGGCGCGCCCAGGCTTCGCGGCGGCGCTCGATCGGCACCATCACGCTGTCCACACCGAGCAGCGCGACGCCGCGCAGAATGAAGGGCATGACGGTCGCAGGCAGGTCGGCGCCTTGGGCCAGACCGCAGGCCGCCACCGCGCCGCCATAGCGCACCTGAGCGCAGGCATTGGCCAGCGTGTGGCTGCCGACAGCGTCGACCACCGCGGCCCAGCGCTCTTTCTGCAAAGGCTTGCCAGGGGCGGCAAGTTCGGCGCGGTCCATCACCTTGGCGGCACCGAGCCGCTTCAGGTAATCGGCCTCGCTCGCCTTGCCAGTGGCGGCCACGACCGCGTGGCCGAGTGCAGCCAGCAGCGCAACGGCAACCGAGCCGACACCGCCGGTGGCGCCCGTCACCAGCACCTCGCCCTCGCCCGGCTTCACCCCGTAGCGCTCGAGCGCGAGCACGCACAGCATGGCCGTGTAGCCGGCGGTGCCGATGGCCATGGCCTGGCGGGTGCTGAAGGCCTCTGGCAGGCGCACCAGCCAGTCGCCCTTGAGCCGCGCGCGGCCCGCGAGGCAGCCCTTGTGCGTCTCGCCCACGCCCCAGCCGTTGTGCACCACCTTGTCGCCGGCTTTCCAAGCGGGGTGGCTGCTCTCGAGCACCGTGCCGGCGCCGTCGATGCCGGCCACCATGGGCCAGCTGCGCACCACCGGCGAGCGGTTGGTGATCGCCAGGCCGTCCTTGTAGTTGAGCGTGGAGTACTCCACAGCGAGGGTCACGTCGCCCTCGGGCAGAAAGCCGTCGTCGACCTCGCGCAGCGTGGCGCTGAACGATCCATCGGATTTGTCGAGCACGAGCGCGTTAAACATCGGCGGTCTCCTTGTGGGTCGGGTTGGGGAATGGGAGAGAGTTTGACTGCACCCGGCCCGGGCCGCTATCTTCGCGGCCATGTCGAGCCGGGCGATGCGTTGGCGGGTGGGCGCGGTGGCGCTGGCCGCTGCCATGTCGCTGGGCACGTCGCCGGCCAAAGCGGCCCCGCCGCGTGACGACCCGGTCGCGCACTTCCTGCTCGACCGCGGCCCCATCGACGCGGCCGGCCGGCCACCCGGCGCAGGCGCCGAACCCGAAGGCGAACCGTCCCTGGCCCGCCGCAGCCACGAGCGCGCTGCAGGTCTGGCGACCCAGCTCGCCGCCGCGGCGCTGCAGTTGCTGGGCGTGCCCTACAAGCGAGGCGGCCAGTCGGCCGCACAGGGCTTTGACTGCAGCGGCTTCACGCGCCATGTGTTCCAGGCGGCGCTCGGCCTCGTGCTGCCGCGCCGCTCGCACGAGCAAGCGCAAGCAAGCAGCCTGCGCACTGTCGAGCGCGCCGAGCTCGAGCCGGGCGACATGGTGTTCTTCAACACCTTGCGCGCCGCCTTCTCGCACGTCGGCATCTACATCGGCAACGGCCAGTTCGTGCATGCACCCCAGACCGGCGCGAAGGTGCGCGTCGACAACATGGGCAGCGCTTACTGGAGCCAGCGTTTCGACGGCGCACGGCGTGCGCGCCAGCTGCCCGCACCCGCAGCGCCGCCCGCTGCAAGCCCGGCTGCGGCGCCGGCGGCTTCCACGCCTGCCGCCGCGGGCGATTAATACGGGCTCGCGTTCAAACGGATAGAAATGGCGGTCTGCGAACGGCCACTGCGGCTGTTTGCCAGCGTCGGCAATTCGCCTGCGTTGCGTTGCGTGCTTGCAAGGCTTTGGTCGGGCCGCGGGCACAGCGCTAAAGGCTTGCCCTTCGCTGCGCTACGGGTCCCCTGTGCTCCTCGACTCTGGGTCGCGCCGCATAACTCCCTGCACTCACTGCGTTCGTTTCGGTCAAACAAACGCGGCGAGTTATCGGGATAGGGGCCGGTCATTGCAGACCGGACCCCTCCCACACCACCCGGCATGCGGGTCCGCACCGGGCGGTTCGAGAAGTTGAGGTCAGGAGAACTTGGG
>JANONH010000496.1:0-4212 GCA_031420735.1 Methylibium sp. | reverse complement strand
CAAGCCGACGGCACGGTCAAGGACCTAGACACCCTGTGCCGTTTCCGCCATGACACCGGGTATGAGCGGGCGATTGCTAGCGCAGCAGCTTCGGCACGGCGAGTCTGACGCGGCGCAAGAGCGACGCTGGCGCCGACGACGATCTCGGCCAGCCTTCAGGCTCTCGACGATGCCGCGCTGACCGCGCTTGACGGCGCGCAGCGGATGGCCGCTCATAAAAACGTTGCACGCGCAATGCTGCAGCGCGCTGCACCCTGCACTGGATCGTCCTCCTCGCGCAAGCGGACGCGCCAACTCTCAAGCCGTGCCGTCAGCGAGTCGGTGCAGCACGCCGGCCACATCCTCGACGACCCGCTCACGCTCCGCGGATGCAGGCTGGAAACCACTCGCCGAGCTGCACCACTCGGGTCGCCCGCGCGCCGGCGCCAGCGCGCGCAGCAGCGGCGCGGGGCGAGTGCGCGCCTCGTGAGCTGCAGCCGGGGCGGCCACGCGCACGGCGTGCTGCGCGGCGTGGCCGCGGCCTTCGAGCGCCGCCTGCAGGGCGAGCATCTGCAGCGCCAGCGCCTCGAGCGTGGCGTTCTCAAGTGTGAGGTCTTGCAGGCCGCGTGCGCGGTTTCTCAGCGTGCGGCCGACCGGCCCGAAGCCTTGACTGAGCGCGCCACCCACGGCGGCGCCGAGTGCGGTGGCGGCGCCGAGCGAGAGACCGGCGAGTGCCACGTCGGCCGCGGCGCCGACCGTGGCGCCGATGGCGGCGCCGGTGCCAAGCTGACGGCCGGCGCGCTTGAGCACTTCAGCGTCGAACAGGTCGTCTTCCCAGCGGCCGTCGAGCCAGGGCAGCAAGGCGAGCTCGGCTTCGTCGCGACGGAAGGCGTGTATTTCCAGCACCGCGTCGACCGTGCGGCGGGCGCGCTGCAACACGCTGGCGCGAAACTCGGCGAGCGCGCGCTCCTTCTCGGCGGGCTGCTCGAGCGTGGTGCGCGCAAGCGTTTGGCGCATGGCGCTGGCGTCGACCAGCAACGAGGCGATCTCGAGCAGGCCGGCGCTGCGGCGCTCGCGCTGCTCGAGTTCGAGCTGTGCGGCGATGCCTTCGAGCAGCGCGCGCCGCTGGCCGATGAGGCTGGTGAGGTCGCGGTAGATGCGCTGCTCGGAGCCGGCAAAGGGCGCGACGGCGTCGAACTGCGCCTGGGCGTGCAGGCCGTGGTCGGCGAGTGCGGCCTGCCACTCGGCGCTGCGCTGGTCGGCGTCGCGCATGAAGTTGAGGACCGGCATGACCGGCTTGCCGCAGGCGGCGAGTATTTCAATCTCGGCGCGGTACTTGGGCAGCACCGGCTCGCGGCAGTCGATCACGTAGAAGGCGGCGTCTACCGCGAGCAGGGTGCGCAGCACCTTGGCTTCTTGCTCGAAGCTGCGGTGCGCCTCGGGGCCGGCGAGGAAGGCGCGCACGCGCTCGACGCGCGCGCCATCGACATCGAGGGCGTTCAGGTAGTCGAGCAGCGCGACCGAGTCTTCGAGGCCGGGCGTGTCGAAGAAACGCACCACGCCACAGCTGGCGAAAGGTCGGTCCACCGACTCCACATGGCGCGTGGTGCCCGGCCGCTCGGACACCTCGCCGAAGCCGCCGCGCCGCGTGAGCGTGCGCAGCAGCGAGGTCTTGCCAGCATTGGTGTGGCCGACGACGGCGATCTCCAGCGTCTCGCTCATGACGGGTCGGCGCGGCGGGTGGGGGCGGCGCTGCCGTCGGTCGCCGCAGCTTGATCGGCGGCAGGGGGCTTGGCCGCTTGACCGCCGTCGATCAATGGATCGGATCGATCGGCTGCAGTTGATCTTGTCGCTTGGCCGCGAACGTGCGATGGATCGGATCGATCGTCGGCTGCCGGCTCTGTCGCTTGGCCGCTGACGTGCCATGGATCGGCTTGATCGGCCGCAGCCGGCTTAATCGCTTGGTTGCTACCGTGCGATGGATTGGATCGATCGGCCGCAGCTGGTCCTGCCGCATGGCCACTGCCGTGCAATGGATCGCACGGGTCGGCCGCAGCCGGCCGAGCCGCTCGTTCGTCGTCACGCACCGCCGCGTTCTCGGCCGCCCCGCTCGCCTCGCCGCGCTGCCAGGCGTCTGCCGCTGCGGAGTCGGTAAGGAGCGCCAGCGGCGCTGCGAGCGCGCTGGCTTCGAGCCACGCCGACCAGCGCCCGCGGTTGATGCCGCGCGTGCCGCCAGCTTGCGCCACCAGCAGCAGCGCGCCGCGACCGGCCTGGGCCAGCGCCTCGCGCAGAAAGCGGGCAGTGCCGCGGTCGGGCGAAGTGGCGCCGTCGCAGACCACGAGCAGCGCGCGCGGGCGCTCGGCGGCCAGCAGTTCGAGCACGGTGCGTCGCTCGGAGGCGCTGCCGGCGATGCGCCGCACGACAGGCCACGAAGCCGCCAGCCCCTCGGGCGGCCAGGCCGCACGCTCGGGCAGCTCGAAGCCCACGAGCATGGGCGCGCCGTTCGCAGGCCCCGCGGCGCGCTGCGGGGGCGCCAGCGAGCCAGGCGCGGGTGCGTGCTCGGCATCGACCACATGGGTGGTGGCCAGCGCATCCAGACGCGCCAGCGCGCGCCGCACACCGGGCTCGGCCAGGTCCAGGCGCATGGAGCGGCTTCGCGTGCGCCACACGGTCCAGCAGACGAGCGCGAGCACCAGCCGCGGCAGCAGGCCGTAGGCGAAGGTGCAGCCCAGGAGCCACCATGCCCAGAGGCGGTGATCGGCCGCGCCGCCGGCCACCGCGCGCACGGCATCGGCCTCGGGCACGGGCAGGCCGAGTGCTTGCGGCAGCGTACCCGTGAGCCGCACGAAATCGACAAAAAAATCGGCCGACAAAATGGTGGTTTCCCAACTCAGCCGGTAGGCGCTGAAGGCGAACACCCAAAACAGCAGCGGCAGCAGCATCAAGAAGGCCAGGGCCCAGATCGCGTGGCTCAGACACCCCAGCACCCAGGGCAGCAGGCGCTCGCGCCGCAAGAGGCCGAAGCCCGCCTCGAGAAGCGCCGGGCCGTTGGTGCCGCCGAGCGCCGGCCAGCGCGCTGCGATGCCGAGCGCGAAGCGGCCGAGCGCACCGCCCGAGCGCCCGCCGCCGCCCGCCGACGCGGCCGCGAAGGGCAAGGCCAAAAGCCATGCTGCAAGGCTTAAAAAGTGCAGGCCCAGCACCGAGGCGAAGGCGGCGATGGCGTTGATGGAACGGCCGTCGCCGATCACCGCACGCAACAGGCTCCAGGTGAGCAGCGCCACCCGCACGGCCGCTGCGGCGGCGGCCAGCGGCAGGCTTTGCCGCAGGCGCGCCAAGTCGCGGTCCAGCCCGATGCGCGCGGCCAGCGCGCGGGCGCGCTCGACGAGGCGGGCCTCGCGGTCGGGCGTGGCACGGGCGGCGGCGCGCAACGCCTCGGCGTCGTCGAGCGGCGCCGCGGTTTCGAGCGCAGCGATGGTTCGAACGAGGAGCACGTCGCCGAATGTCGGGCGGCCTGGCGGCATGGAGATGGGTCGAGGTGCGGCTTGGATGAGGCAGGTTAGCAGCGACTCCGTGGCAGCGTGGCGCGCGGGCCATGGCGCATGCGACTGCAGTGGTAACGCGCAGCGTGGTTGCACGCGACGTGACGCAGGCCATGGCGCATGCGACTGCAGTGGCCCAGCGCGCCACACGAAAGTGGCGCCTGTGCGAAGCTCCTGCCTTCGCGCGCGCGGCCGCACGCCGTGCGCTGTGCTACCGCGCACCGTGCGCTGTGCGACCGAGCACCGAGCGCCCTTTGCAAGAAGCCCATGAACCCGAACATCTCGCCCAACATGAATATTCACCTCAGCCTCGCTCCGCTCATCTCGCTCATTGCCGGCGTGCTCATCCTGCTCATGCCCAAGCTGCTGAACTTCATCGTCGCCATCTACCTGATCGTCATCGGGCTGGTGGGCCTGTTCGGTGCCAGTTCGCTGCGCATCGCCTAGCTTGGACGGCGCGCAACTGCACACCGGCACCGTCGAGCGGCCGGGCGAGGCGGGCAAGGCGGCCGAGGCGGCGCCCATCATCCGCATCAGCGGCCTCGGCAAGACCTATGCATCGGGACTGCAGGCGCTGAAAAACGTCGACCTCGACATACGCCGCGGCGAGATATTTGCGCTGCTCGGCCCCAACGGCGCGGGCAAGACCACGCTCATCGGCGTGGTCTGCGGCATCATCAACGCCAGCCGCGGC
>JANONH010000495.1:0-3017 GCA_031420735.1 Methylibium sp. | reverse complement strand
GGGCGGTTTTCGGCCAGGGTGCGCGCCACGCGCTCGCAGGTGGCTTCGTCCACGCCGCAGGCTTCTTGCACCTTGTCGGGCGTCCACTTGGCCATCACGTCTTCGCGCACTTTCTCCATGCCGTAGACGCGATCGGCGATGTACTTCTTGTCTTCCCAGCCGTTCTTGAACACGTGGTAGAGCACGCCGAACACAAAGGGGATGTCGGAGCCGGAGCGGATGCGCACGTGCTCGTCGGCCCTGGCCGCCGTGCGGGTGAAGCGCGGGTCCACCACGATCATCTTGCAGCCCTTTTCCTTGGCGTGCAGCATGTGCAGCATGGAGACCGGGTGCGCTTCGGCCGCATTGCTGCCGATGTACATGGCCGCCTTGCTGTTCTGCATGTCGTTGTAGCTGTTGGTCATGGCCCCGTAACCCCACGTGTTCGCGACGCCCGCGACGGTGGTGGAGTGGCAGATGCGCGCCTGGTGGTCGCAGTTGTTGCTGCCCCAGAGGCTGACCCATTTGCGCAGCAAGTAGGCTTGCTCGTTGTTGTGCTTGGAGGAGCCGACGATGAACATCGAATCGGGCCCGCTCTGCTTCTTGAGCTCGAGCATCTTGGCCGAGATTTCTTCGAGCGCCTGGTCCCAGCCAATGCGCTGGTACTTGCCGGCCACCAGCTTCATCGGGTACTTGAGGCGGTGCGTGCCGGTGCCGTTTTCGCGCAGGGCAGCGCCCTTGGCGCAGTGCGCGCCCAAATTAATTGGCGAGTCGAATTCCGGCTCCTGGCGCACCCACACACCGTTCTCGACCACGGCGTCGACCGCGCAGCCGACCGAACAATGGCCGCACACGGTGCGCTTGATCTCGACCTTGCCGGCAGCGGCACCCGCAGCAGGAGCGTCGGCCGCCTGGGCTTTCTTGACCAAGGTGAGCTGGCCGGCTGCCAAGCCCGCCCCCACGCCCAGGCCCGAGCGGCGCAGGAAGACGCGACGGTCCATCGTCGGGATGGCGCGCGAGACGCCGCGCGCGAGGCTCGAAACGAGCAAGGAAACTGGCGAGCCGAGGCCCGCTTCGGGCGACTTGCGCGTGAGCAACATGGTGCCTCCGGCTTCAGACTTTGGTGGTTTGGTAGTAGCGCAGCACGTGCTCGGTCAGCCGGTAGCCGGCGGCACCCTCGGGCTTACCCGCCGCTTTGCCCGCAATCCCGGTGTCGGCAGCGGGCGTCAAACCGCCCGCCAGCTTGCCGGCCACCAAGGCCGCTGCCCCCGCCACGCCGACTCCGATGACAAGGCCGCGACGCGGTACGGCAGACGCCGCAAAAGACACATTAGATTTCATGGTCGATGCTCCAGCTCGGGAATCGGCAAAACGCGGCGTGACGGAGAAGTCAGCAGTTCCTAATTTGGAACTCGCCAATGGCGCCCCGTCAATTGGGGTGCACCGCAGTACGCCAAAAATCGTGTCGATGGCAGGCATAGGGGCCAACCACCGATTCAGCCTTCGAGCAGTTCAAAAGCCTGCTGCTCGACGGCGAAGAAATCTCGCGCGAACAATGCTGCAGCGCGGTAAAAATCTGCCTTCGGGTGGCCGGCAATTTGCTCGCACAACGGGGCCACCCAGCGGCTGAGGTGGGCGGCGTGGAAGCGCTGCTGCGCCACCAGGGAGCCGCTCACCGGGTCGTCGCCGGCAATCAAATAGCGCATCACTTCGCACAGGCTCGCCAAATGGTCCTCGGTCACGCCGAGCTCGCTGGCGCGCTCGAGCCCAAGCGCACGCAAGTCGTGGCGCAGTTTCACGAGCGGCTTGTCGTTCAGGGAACCGGCCAGGTGATAAGAGCCGAACAGAAAGACCTCGGGCTTGCCGATGCCCTGGAACAGCGCGTCGAACTCAGCGGCCACCGCTTCGGCAGAAAGGCGTCGGGCCGCCGCGACCAGCTCGCCAAAGGGGGTTTCAAGCAGGCCGCCTCGCGCCGGTGCCTCCGTGGGCGCAACGCGAAGCTGGGCATAGAACTCCTCGCTCGGCGCGGCGATGAAGAGCTGCGCCAGCAGGCCATAGGTTTCGGCACGCGCCAACTCCTCGCGGTCGTCCGGTGGGCTGGTGAAGTGCAGGGGCTCGGGCTTCATCGCAGGCTCACAGATCGGTGATGCGCACTTCGTTCGGGTTGCTGTGCAGGTCGATGACGCGGCAGTCGCCACACATCCTGAGGCGCTCGAGCGCGGCGCCCTGGAACATGGAGTGGCCGGCGAGTTTGCCAAGCATCGCCTCGACTGCCTTCATCGTGCCAAAGGCTTTGCCGCACTTGATACAAGCAAAAGGCTGCATCTCGTTGAGCACGCGCGGAAGTTTGCGCGACTTGCCGGCGTCGGCCAGCCACAGGCGTGGTTGCAGCGCCAGCGCGTCTTCCGGGCAGGTGACGACGCACAGACCGCATTGCACGCAGTTCTTTTCGGTAAAGCGCAACTGCGGCCGCTCGGGGTTGTCGCCAAGCGCGCTCGCGGGGCAGGCGCCCACGCAGCTCAGGCACAGGGTGCAGCGCCCGGTGTCGATCAGCAGGCTGCCAAACGGCGACGCTGCCGGCAGCGCCAGCGCCTCGGGCACGGGGCGCGCGGGCGCCTGCGCGAGCAGGTGGTCGATGGCCAGCTCCAGCGTGGCGCGTTTGTCGGCCTGCACCGCGAAGGCCGCCGGCTGCGCGACGGTCTGCGCCGGCGCACCGAGCACGGCGTCGTGCAAAGCGGAGTCAAGTGCGGCGACGTCGCGCGCCTCCACCAGGCGCAGGTGTCGCCCGGCAAAGCCCAGTCCGGCGAGGACGGCCTGGCCCACCGCCATTTGCGCGGCAAGCGCCTCGCGGTAGGCCGGCGCTTCTTCGTCGGTCGTCAGCACCCACACCTGCGAGGCGCCGTGCGCGATGGCCGCCAGCCACAGATCGAGCCCCACCGACGCGGTGTGCCACACATCGACCGGCATCACGCGCGCCGGCACGCCGCGCACCGACTTGTCGGTGCGCGCGGCGCGGCCCAGGGCGTCGATCAGTTGCG
>JANONH010000494.1:0-2011 GCA_031420735.1 Methylibium sp. | reverse complement strand
TGCGCGCGCGCCGGGTCGAAGTAATCGAGCGCGCGGGTGATGAGCAAATAGGTGTTGGCGTCAAAGTACTCGGCGAACTTGTCGCCCTGGTAGCGCAGGTAGCTCTCGATCTGGAACTCGACCTCCTGCGTGCTGAAGCGCAGTTGCTCGCCGAGCGTCTGGCGGCCGAACTTGGAGGCCATGGTGTCGTCGCTGAGGTAGGTGATGTGGCCCACCATGCGCGCCACGCGCAGGCCCCGCTTTGGCACCACGCCGTGGCCGTAGAAGTGGCCGCCGTGGAAGTCGGGGTCGGTCACGATGGCGCGGCGCGCCACTTCGTTGAAGGCGATGTTCTGCGCCGAAAGGCTGGGCGCACACGCCACCACCACCGCATGGCGCACGCGCGCCGGGTGGCGCAAGGTCCACGAAAGCGCCTGCATGCCGCCGAGGCTGCCGCCGATGACAGCAGCGAGCGTCTCGATGCGCAGCGCGTCCATGAGTCGCGCCTGCGCATCGACCCAGTCTTCCACCGTGACGACCGGAAAGTCGGCGCCATAGGGCTGGCCGCTCGCCGGGTTCGCGTGCATCGGGCCGGTGGAGCCGAAACAGGAGCCGGGGTTGTTGACGCCGATGACGAAGAAACGGTCGGTGTCGAGCGGCTTGCCCGGGCCAACCAGGTTGTCCCACCAGCCGGCCTGTTTGTCGCCCGCGGCGTGGCGGCCGGCGACGTGGTGCGAGGCATTGAGCGCATGGCACACCAGCACCGCATTGCTGCGCGCGGCATTGAGCCTGCCATAGGTTTCGTAGACGAGCGTGTAGTCCGCCAGGGACTTGCCGCTTTGCAGCGGCAGCGGCGCGGAAAAGCGCAGCGACTGCGGTGTGACGATGCCGACGGACCCCATACGCTCCCGAGAAAAAACCAAACCCCGGCGTCGCTGTTCGCTAGCGAGGCCGGGTCGCGAGAGGGCGTCGCTCGAGCCTCTTTAGCCGCATTTGTAGAGCGCCCGCAATCCGAGTCGAATCGGCGCCGAGTCAGTATAGCCAGCGCGCGGGCCGGGTCCGAAGCCCGCCGGCCTCCTAGCGCCGCGCAGCGTCGGTGGTGGCTGCCGCTTCAGCAGGAGCGAGCGACAGCCAATGCAGCAGCGCGAGCACGTCTTCGCGGGTACGCCAGCGGCCGAAGGCGGCCTCGTCCTGCTCGCGCACGATGGGAAAGCTGTCGAGGACGTAGCCGGCATCGTCGGCGTCCAGGCCGTAGAGGTGCATGAACAGGGCGTCGAGCGCGGCGCGGCGGGCGCGGCGGTCTTCGTCGTTCCAGACCACGGGCGCAAGCACCTGGCCGTTTGCGTCCACATAGCCGAGATCGCGCGCGAAAGGCGCGAGGTCGTGCGCGGTGTAGCTGAGGGCAAGCACCTGCGGGATGACGAAGTCGGCCACGCTCGGGTGCGCGTGGTGACCGTTCATCAGGCCGGCCTGGCGCATCTGGGCAGCAAAGGCCGGTGGCGGTCTGTTCGAGCAAATGGAGCGGGAGAATCGAGGGCGAAAGAACCTGTCTGCCTGGGAACAGGCGACCATGTATCGGAAGGCTCTTGACGACGGGCTCTACTGCTCCCTGCGTCGCTTGGCGGAGAGCCTGAGCGTGGATGTCTCGCTGGTCTCGAAAAGCGTCTCCCTGGCGCGCTTGCCAGAGACGGTGGTTGCCGCGTTTCAAAGCCCGGGCTTCCGGACCCCGTGTTGAACGGTTCAACACCGACGGTTCTGACGATTTTGAAGGCCGGGAAAGTGGCGGGGAAACTGACAGCCGACAGCAAGGGTAGGGCGGTCGTTCGGTTTGAGGCAGGCGCCTTCCCAGACTCTAAACGCAAGGCGTTGGTGAAAGTCATCAAGGACTTCGTCAAGGCCTAATACGCTGTAGCTAGATCAGATCGACCGCTCGGCGAAGGCGCTCCGCCGTGGCCACCAGGCCGTTGCGCTCCATAGCCGCCGCAAACTCCTCGGCTGTGTAGGCCGGATTTCGCTTGCGGGCGCGCATGGC
>JANONH010000493.1:0-3355 GCA_031420735.1 Methylibium sp. | reverse complement strand
GGGACCGGGTCGTGCCTGCAGGGACGGCGGAAGCCTCGGGTTTCAAACCGGGGGCGATGCGGCGGCGGCGTAAAACTCGGCGCACTGCAGTGGCGGAGACGAAGGGATTCGAACCCTTGATGGAGTTTTAAGCCCCATACTCCCTTAGCAGGGGAGCACCTTCGGCCGCTCGGTCACGTCTCCTAAGCCACGGCAATTATGCCGCAGGCGCAGACGGCGGCGCGTCGAGATCGAAGGCCTTGTGCAGGGCTCGCACCGCAAGCTCCATGTATTTTTCGTCGATCACGACGCTGGTCTTGATCTCGGAGGTGGAGATCATCTGGATGTTGATGCCCTCTTCAAAGAGCACGCGGAACATGCGGCTGGCCACGCCCACGTGGCTGCGCATGCCGATGCCCACGATGCTCACCTTGCAAATTTTCGGGTCGCCGGCCACGCGCTCGGCGCCGGTGTGCGGGCGCACGGTGGCCTCCAGCAAGGCGAGCGTGCGCGCGTAGTCGTTCCTGTGGACGGTGAACGAGAAGTCGGTTTTGCCGTCGTGCGAGATGTTCTGAATGATCATGTCGACGTCGATGTTGGCCTCGGCCACCGGCCCGAGAATCTGGTAGGCGATGCCCGGCTTGTCGGGCACGCCCATGACGGTGATCTTGGCCTCGTCGCGGTTGAAGGCGATGCCCGATACGACGGCTTGTTCCATGTTGGCTTCTTCCTCAAAGGTAATGAGCGTGCCGGACTTGGCCTCGAGGTCGAGGTCGATGTCCCAGGGCGTGAAGCTCGACAGCACGCGCAGCGGCACGCGGTATTTGCCGGCAAACTCCACCGAGCGAATCTGCAGCACCTTGGAGCCCAGGCTCGCCATTTCGAGCATTTCCTCAAAGCTGATGGCCGCGAGCCGCCGCGCCTCGGGCACCACGCGCGGGTCGGTGGTGTAGACGCCGTCGACGTCGGTGTAGATCAGGCATTCGGCGGCCTTCATTGCCGCGGCAATGGCCACCGCCGACGTGTCCGAGCCGCCACGCCCGAGCGTGGTGATGTGCCCGGCTGCGTCGACGCCTTGAAAGCCGGTGACGACCACCACCTTGCCGGCGTCGAGATCGGCGCGCACGCGCGCGTCGTCGATGCGCTCGATTCGCGCCTTGGTGTAGGACGCATCGGTCTGGATCGGCACCTGCCAGCCGGCATAGCCCACCGCCTGCAGGCCCTCGGCCTGCAGCGCGATCGACAGCAGGCCGACCGACACCTGCTCGCCGGTCGCCGCGATCATGTCGAGCTCGCGCGCGAGCGCCACGCTGTGCGAAGCGGGGGCGAGCTCCTTGGCCAAGCCGAGCAGCCGGTTGGTCTCGCCGCTCATCGCAGAAGGCACGACCACCATCTGGTGGCCTGCACGGGCCCACTTGGCCACGCGCCGCGCGACGTTGCGGATGCGCTCGGTCGAGCCCATCGACGTGCCGCCGTATTTGTGAACGATCAAAGCCATGGGGGAACTCGCGGCGAGTTGTTTTGTGGCGGATGCCGGAACCGCGGGTCACTGGCGATTTTAGCGAAGCACCGATGCGAGGCCGCGCTTGGCTGTGCGGCCGGTGCGAAGCCTCCTGCGGCAGCGCCGACAGGCCCTAATCGGGGACGGTCGGCTCCCACCGCAGCGCCAGTTGCGGCTCGCCGGGGGCCGCCTGAGCGGCCGCCTCGATGCCCAGGCCCGGCGCAAACACCAGTTGCTCACCGTGCAACAGCAGCGGCCCGTGGCGCTCCCAGGCCGGCACACCGAGCGCCTGGTATTGCTTCTTGAGGCTGCGCGCCGGCCGCGCGGCCGACAGGCTGAAGCGCTCGCCGCCGCCGCGCAAGCGCAGCACGAGCCGCTCGAGCGTCGCCAGCGCCGCACCGCCCTGCTCGACGCCGCTGGCGATGAGCGCCCCACCCCAGCCCGGCAAGGCATAGCGGCCCGCTCGCGCCACGCAAAGCTGCGTCTCGCGGTGCAACGCGGGTGCGGGTGCGGGTGCGGGTGCGGCCTCTGCGCGCAGGCGGCCGCGGTAGCGCCGCACGGTCGAGCCCGAGACCGCCCAGCATGCCGGGGCCGATGCGGCCGGCAGTTCGCTCATCAGCCGTCGCAGTTCGGCGGCGCTGGGGCGGCGCCCGCTGGGCGCATGCAGCCAGGCGCGCAGTGCGTTGGCGGCGCGGTGCGGTGCCAGCGCCCGCCATGCCGCTAGGTCGAGGCCGCGCTCGTCGCTGCAGGCGCGCAGATCGATGAGCGCGAGGTCGGCCAGGCAGGCCGCGGCTTGCTGCGCATGACGGGCGGCGTCGGCCAACGCCGACTCGGCCTGCGGGAAGGCCGCAGCGAAGGCCGGCCACACGGCTTGGCGAAGCCGGTTGCGCGCGAACTTCGGGTTTTGGTTGCTCGGGTCCTCGACGTGGCGCAGCCGGTGGCGGCGCGCGTAAGCCTCGATCGCTTCGCGCGGCCACCCGAGCCAGGGCCGCGCCCAGGTGATGCCGTCGCGCTCGACGCAGGCCGGCATCGCCGCGAGGCCGGGCGCGCCGGCACCGCGCAGGGCCTGCAACAAAAAGGTTTCGGCCTGGTCGCGGCGGTGATGCGCGAGCAGCACCAGGTCGGCTCCCGCGGCCAGGGCCATGCGGCGCAAGGCGGCGTAGCGCGCGCTGCGGGCCAGCGCCTCGATGCTTTCGCCGCGAGCGGGCAGCAAGGCCAGGCGCTCCGCATGGAAGCTCACGGGCAGGCCACGCTGCGCCCAGCGGCGGCACTGCGACTGCCCGTGCGCCAGCCATTCGTCGGCCGCAGCGACGAGCCCATGATGGACATGCAGCGCATGCACCACGAGGCCGCTTTCGCGCGCCGCCACCAGGCTTGCGTGCAGCAGCGCCGTCGAGTCGAGCCCGCCGCTGTAAGCGACGGCGAACGCTCTCTCAGCGCTCCTTGGTGTCGGTGTAGCGTCCGTAGCTCTTGAGGCGCTTGTAGCGCTGCTCGAGCAGCTCGCGCGGTTTGAGGTCGACCACCTGGCGCAGCGCATCGGCGAGCGCGCGCTTGAGGTAGACGGCCATTTGCGCGGGGTCGCGGTGGGCGCCGCCAACCGGCTCGCTCACGATCTTGTCGATGAGGCCGAGCGCCTTGAGCCGGTGCGCCGTGATGCCCATCGCCTCGGCGGCGTCGCTGGCGCGTTCGGCGGTCTTCCAGAGAATGGAGGCGCAGCCCTCGGGCGAGATGACAGAGTAGACCGAGTACTGCAGCATCAGCACCTGGTCGCCCACGCCGATGGCCAGCGCACCGCCCGAGCCACCTTCGCCGATGATGGTGGTGATGATGGGCACCTCGAGCTGCGTCATGGCGAAGATGCTGTGGCCGATGGCT
>JANONH010000492.1:0-6559 GCA_031420735.1 Methylibium sp. | reverse complement strand
TTCGAGGTGGTGCAGCACCGCCTGAAGGCCGAGTACGGCGTCGACGTGCGTCTGGGCAGCAGCCGCTTTCACGGCGCGCGCTGGGTGACTTGCGAGGACGACGCGGCCCTGCGCAAGTTCACCGACGAGGCGGCGTCCAAGCTCGCGCTCGACGCCGCCGACACGCTGGCCTACCTCATGACCTCGCCCTACGACCTGCGGCTGACGCAGGAGCGCCACCCACAGGTGGTGTTTCACCCGCTGCGCGAGCATGCGGGCCTGGCCTTGCAACAGGCCGCCTGAAACAGGACACCCCCCGTTGCGGCTGCGCCGCTCCCTCAAAGGGAGCTGGCGGCCCGGCGGGGCCGGTCCGCGGCTCGAGCGTCGGCTGCGCTTGGCCCTTTTTACAGCACCGGATCGGCTGCGCCGAGGCCAAAGGTCCAGCGGGTGGAGGCGGGCGGTTGAACGAGGTAGCTGTCGGTGTCGATTGCCGGCGCACGGTGCCACACCTCGACCGCCGGGTGGTCCCGGTTCGCGTGCACATGCTCAGGCGCAGTCACCGGCGTGCCGTGCGCCGGGTGGGCCACGATGAAGGTCGACGGGTCGATGGCTGGCAGTCTGCGTGGCGCAAACACGGCGGGATGCTGGCCCACGTCGGCAGCACTTGCAGTGCCGAAGGCACAAAGCGACGCGAGCGAGATGGCGAAATAAGGGTTCAAAGGACGGGTGTTCATGGAAGCTCCAGGGTCGGTGCACCGATCAGTATGTTGCAGCGCAGCATATACACAGGGAATACCCTAGTATTCCGTGAGTCCGTCCAATGAATGCGGTTTGGGCTTTCTATGTTGCAACGCAGCATCAAAGTACCGATTTTTCGTGCTGTGACCAGGCTTTCGGTCCGTCGTGAAGGCGCACGGCTGCGCCGGCAAAGCCGGCCAGTTCGCCGAGCAGTCGGGCGTCCTCGGGTTCGAAATGCCGTTTGGCGTCGTGCAACAAGACCCACATCAGGCCCACCAGCCGCTCTTGGGCATGGAACGGCACCACCAGGGCTTCCCTTACTGAAGCCCATGCCGGTAACGCAGAGGCGAAGAAGCGCTCGGGCCGGTGCACGAACAGCGGGCTGCCGCGGCGCAACACCGCCTCGCTGAAGCCGCACATGTCGGGCAGGTGCTCGACCTCGGGTTCGCGGGCGAGCCCGGCAACGACGAGCGCACGCACCTGCACCGAGCCGCTGGGTCGAGGCAGCTCGGCTCGTGACTGCGGCGCGTCATCGGCCCGTTCGATGACAGTGCCGATGCCCGCCGACTGCGCCCTGCACAAGCGCAGGGCGGTGCAGAGTACCTGCCGCATGGCCGCCCGTGGCGACTGCGCCAAGGCGTCGGTCAATGCCGCGAGTGCCTCGCATTCGCCGGCGTGGTCGGGTGCGCGAGTGGGCCGGCGGTCGAAGTCGGCCGCGGCAAGCAGGTCTTCGAGTGCGACCGCACGGGTGGGCCAAGGCATGGCGTGGAGTGTGTGTGTGGCGGTGATGCGCGGGCGGCGGACTGCCCCGCGCGGCAATGTGCATTGCCTGTCATCGCGGCGTTGTGCGCCATCCCTAGAACCCGGCAATTGGCGGTGCCGTTAGCCCGGTGTCAGACAAGACCTCGGCGGCTCGTATCGAGCCTGCGCCTAACGACCGGTGTGCACCCGGGGCCACTGCGCGCAGGCAGCGGCCGGGCCGGACCGGCTCAGGACGCAGACGACGACGACCGATGCGGCGTGGCGACCGCCGTTTCGGGCCACACGCGCTCGAAGTACTCGAGCACCAGCTCGGTCTTCTCGCCCATTTCGAAGCCTTCGCGCTCGGCCCGTTCGGCAAAGTCTTGTCGGTGGGCGGTGAGCCACCAGGCCAGGCTCATGTCGCCCTCGCCGGCCTCGAAGGCGAAGGCGTCGTCGATTTCGTTGAAGTGGCGCAGCTCCACGTGCCGGGTGCGCACGATGGCCACCGGCCGGCCATCGCCGTCGAGCACCACCAGGTGCTCGTGCGGCTTGGGCAGGGGCTCGAGGCTTTGCTGGAAGTCCCGCCGCAGGCTCGCATGCGCGCGCTTGATGCCAGCGGCCACCAGTTCGGCCAGCGCATCGGCAAGGGCCCGGGTGTGGCCCAGGGCGCTGGCCGAAAAGCCTTCGACCTTGACGTCGCAAGCGCGCTGGTATTGCAGCCAGAAGGCTTCGATGAGCGCCGCCTGGCCGGCGGCGGGGGCATGTCGGTCGCCAGAAGGCATGATGCTTGTCGTGAGTGTGGCGGAGCGTGTGCGCCGCAGGGTCACCCGCGTGCCCGCATGGTGCCGGCCGGGCCGCTCGCAACGCGCTTAACGGGCACCGGGGCGCGGGCGCAGTGTGGCACGCAGCGCCGCGATACTGGCCCGGGCCTGCACGCCCCAGGCACCCTTCACGACGACCGATGGACGAACCGACCTCGCCGCGCGACCTGGCACGAATGAAGCGCATTGCTCTCGCCTTGCTGGGTGCAGCGGCGGTGCTCTACGTTGCAGCGACGCTGCTCGAGCCGCGGCATGCGGCGTGGGGCTATGTGGCGGCGTTCGGCGAGGCGGCGATGGTCGGCGCGGTGGCCGACTGGTTCGCGGTGGTGGCGCTGTTTCGCCACCCGCTCGGTCTGCCGATACCGCACACCGCCGTCATCCCGGCGGGCAAGCGGCGCATCGGGCGCAGCCTGGCCGACTTCCTTTGCGCGCATTTCCTCTCCACCGAGCAAGTGCTCGAAAAGCTCGGGCGCTTCGGCGCCGGCAATCGCCTGGCCGACTGCTTGGCCGACCCCCACCATGCCGAGCAGCTCTCGAAGCACGCGGGTGCGACCTTGCGTTATGGGCTCGCGAGCTTCGACGACGAGCGCGTGCGGCGCTTCGTCGGCACCACGCTGCTCGCGCTGCTGGCGCGCCTTGACCTTGGGCGCACGCTCTCGCAACTGCTCGGCGTGGCCACCAGCGGTGCGCGCCACCACGCGGTGCTCGAGCTCGTGCTGCGGCGCCTGGCGGCGCTGCTCGGCGACGCGCAGATCACCCAGCGCATGGCAGAGATCATCGCCGGCGAGGTCAAGCTGCTGAAGCTGGTCGGGCTCGACGAGCTGGCGGGCCGCTATGCCGCGGCCAAGGTGGTGGCGGGCATGACGCGCTTGCTCGCCGAGATGGCCTGCGATCCGTCGCACCCGCTGCGCGGCCGCTTCGACGAATACCTCGCCGACCTCGCGCACCGCCTGCAGGCCGACGCAGCGCTGCGCGAACGCGTGGAAGAGGCCAAGCACGCGCTGCTCGGGCACGCCCCGCTCGCGACCTGGTTGCAGGGGCTCTGGTCCAGCCTGCTCGCAGCGCTGCTGCGCGACCTCGACGCCGATGAGCGCGCGTCGCCGTGCGCCACGGGTGAGGGGCAGGGGCCTGCCTGCGACACCGAAGGCCGGCGCGGCAGCGGCTCCTTGCTGCGCGCGCAGCTTGCCAGCGCCGCGGTCGCGCTGGGTCGCCAGTTGCAGGGCGACGCCGCCATGCGCGGCTGGATCGATGCGCAGGTGCTGGCTGCGGCGCCGCGCTGGATCGATAGCTACCGGGAACGCATCCGCCAGTACGTGGTGGCGCGCGTGGAGAGCTGGGACGCCGCCGAGATGACCGACGAGCTCGAGCGCAGCATCGGCCGCGACCTGCAGTTCATCCGCATCAACGGCACCCTGGTGGGGGGCTTGGTCGGCTTGGCGATTCACGCCGCCACCGAGTTGTTCAAGGCGTAGTCGTACCGAAGCGCAGCGCCGCCCCGCGCAAGATGCGCGCTAACGCACCACTGCCAGCGACGACGGCCGGTCGAGCCAAGGCAGCACGGCGCCGACGGTCGAGAACGAACCGAAGACGAGGACGCGGTCGTCGGGCCTCGCCTGCGCAAGTGCCATGCGGAGCGCCTCGCACGGGTCGCTGCAAAGGCGCACCTCGGCGCGCACTTCTGCGCCGGCCAGGGCCAGCGCCATGTCGTCGGCGCTGGCACCGCGCCGCTCGGCCAGGCCGCAGGCGAACCAAGCGTCGATGTGGGCGTCGAGCGCCCGCGCGGTGGCGGCAATGTCTTTGTCGCGCAGCATCGCGAACACGGCGAAGGTGCGACCGCGCACCGGGTGTTGCACCAGCAAGTCGGCCAGGCGCTCGGCGGCATGTGGGTTGTGGGCGACGTCGAGCACCACTTCGGGCGAGGCCGCCGATTGCCGCCAGCGTTGGAAGCGCCCGGCCAGGCGAACGCCGCGCAAGCCGGCATGGCGGTGCGGTGCATCGAGCGCCAGGCGCGCAGAAAGCGTGTGCAGCGCAAGCAACGCCGCGGCCGCGTTGTCGAGCTGAAAGTCGCCTGCAAGTGCCGGCAGCGGCAGGCCGCAGATTTCTCCGCCCGGATGCACCAGCGCCCATTCGTCGCCGCTCTGCCGCACCCAGTAGTCGCGGCCGTTTTGCAGCAGGCGCGCGCCAATGCGCCAGGCGTACTGGGCAATGGTCGGCGGCGGGTCGGGGTCGGCGCTGATGGCGGTGCGCTTGGGGCGGAACACGCCGGCTTTTTCGAGGCCAATGGCCTCGCGGGTGTGGCCCAAATACTCGGTGTGGTCGATGCCGATGCTGGTGATGATGGCGCAGTCGGCGTCGAAGGCGTTAACGGCGTCCAGGCGCCCGCCCAGGCCCACTTCGAGGATGGCGGCGTCGAGGCCGGCCTCGACGAACACGCACATGGCCGCCAGGGTGCCGAACTCGAAGGGCGTGAGCAAGGTGCTGCCGCGCGCCGCGTCGACCCGCGCAAAGCCGGCCGCGAGCACGGCGTCGCCGGCCGACACGCCATCGATGCGCACGCGCTCGTTGTAGCGCAACAAATGCGGCGAGGTGTAGACGCCCACCAGGTGGCCGGCTGCGCGCAGCACCGACTCGAGCAGCGCGCAGGTCGAGCCTTTGCCGTTGGTGCCGGCCACGGTGATGACTGCGAAGCTCGGCGCGAGGCCGAGCGCGTCGCGAACCGCCGTCACGCGCGCCAAGCTCATGTCCACGCTTTGTGGGTGCAGGCCCTGCGCATAGGCAAGCCAGCCGGCAAGGTTGTCGGGGCGGCCCGGGCGACCCGGGCGACGCGTTCGGCTGCGCGCCGACGCGCTCGGGACGGGGGCCATGGTGAGCGGTGTCACGGCTTCGGGGCAGTTGCAGGCGGCTCAGGGTTCATGGCTCAGAGCCCATGGCTCAGAACAGCCCGACCACTTTGCCGTGCTCGTCGAGGTCGATCTTCTCGGCCGACGGCACCTTGGGCAGGCCCGGCATGGTCATGACGTCGCCGCACACCATGACCACGAATTCGGCGCCCGCGGCCAGGCGCACCTCGCGGATGTCGAGCGTGTGGCCGCTCGGCGCACCGCGCGCGGCCGGGTTGGTGGAAAACGAGTACTGCGTCTTGGCCACGCACACCGGGTAGTGGCCGTAGCCGCCTTCTTGCAGCTTTTTAATCTGCTCGGCCGCCTTGCCGTTGGCGGTGACCTTGGCCGCGCCGTAGATCTTGGTGGCGATGGCAGTGACCTTGTCCATCAGCGTGTCGCTCTCTTCGTAGACGAACTTGAAGCCGGCATTGGCCTGCTTCTTGTTGCCCTCGACCAGGTCGACCACCGCGCGCGCAACCGCTTCGGCGCCCTTGCCGCCTTCGGCCCAGTGGCGCGCGACGATCACCGGCACGCCGTGCTTGGCCATGCGCTCCTGCAGCAGCGCCAGCTCGGCGGGCGTGTCGAAGCTGAAGTTGTTGATGGAGACGATGCAGGGCAGGCCGTAGTGGTCGCGGATGTTGGCCACGTGTCGCTCGATGTTGGCCATGCCCTTGCCAAGCGCGTCGAGGTTCTCGGTGTTGAGCTCTTTCACGTCGACGCCGCCGTGGAACTTGAGCGCGCGGATGGTCGCCACCAGCACCACCGCGTCGGGGCGCAGGCCCGACTTTCGGCACTTGATGTCGATGAACTTTTCGGCCCCGAGGTCGGCGCCGAAGCCGGCTTCGGTGACCACGTAGTCGGCCAGCTTGAGGCTGGTCTGCGTGGCGATCACGGAGTTGCAGCCGTGGGCGATGTTGGCGAAGGGGCCGCCGTGCAGGATGGCCGGGTTGTTCTCGAGCGTCTGCACCAGGTTGGGCTTGAGCGCGTCTTTGAGCAGCACGGTCATGGCGCCATGCGCCTTGAGGTCGCGCGCGGTCACCGGCTTTTGCGCCCGGGTGTAGCCGACCACGATGTTGCCCAGGCGCTGCTTTAGATCCTTGAGCGAGGTGGCCAGGCAAAAGATCGCCATCACCTCGGAAGCCACCACGATGTCGAAGCCGTCTTCGCGCGGGTAGCCGTTGCCCGGGCCGCCGAGCGAGCAGGTGATGTCGCGCAGGGCGCGGTCGTTCATGTCGACCACGCGCTTCCAGGCGATGCGGCGCACGTCGATGTCGAGCTCGTTGCCGTGGTGGATGTGGTTGTCGAGCATGGCGGCCAGCAGGTTGTTGGCCAGCGCGATGGCGCTGAAGTCGCCGGTGAAGTGCAGGTTGATGTCCTCCATGGGCACCACCTGCGCAT
>JANONH010000491.1:0-1632 GCA_031420735.1 Methylibium sp. | reverse complement strand
GACCTGCGCGCTGCAAAACATGCGCATGGTCTGCAACAGCACCTGGCTGCTCGACCATGAAACCGACCATGGCAACAAAGTCGACGAGCTGATGACCCTGCTCGACGAATTGCTCGAAGACCCAGGCGCCAAGGCCGTGGTTTTCAGCCAGTGGCTCGGCACCCATGAGCTGATCAGGCGCCGCCTGGGTGACGGTAAAGGCCAGCGCGCCTGGGGCCACGTGCTGTTCAGCGGCAGCGTGCCCGGCGACAAGCGCGGTGCCCTGGTCGAGCAATTCCACAAGGACCCGAGTTGCCGGCTGTTCCTTTCCACCGACGCAGGCGGGGTGGGCCTGAACCTGCAACACGCGGCGGCCGTGGTGGTCAATATGGACATGCCCTGGAACCCGGCGGTGCTGGAGCAGCGTATCGGCCGCGTGCACCGCATGGGCCAGTCGCGCGGCGTGCAGGTGGTCAACTTCGTCGGCCAGGGCAGCATCGAGGACGGGATGCTGTCGGTGGTGGCGTTCAAGACCTCGCTGGTCGCGGGCGTGCTCGACGGGGGTGAGCGAGAAGTGTTCCTACAGGGCACGCGCTTGTCGCAATTCATGAAGAGCGTGGAGCAGGTGGCCGGCGCGATGGGCGAGGCCGACGCGGATCCTGCCGCGGAGCCGCCTGTCGCACCCAGCGCACCCAGCGCGCGCGGCGCACCGGCCGCTGCGGTCGAGCCGTCGCAAGCAGGCGATGCCGTCGGGGTGTCTGCTCGAGGCACCACCACGGCGGAGCTGGGACTAGCGGCGGCGCCACTCGCCGAAGACGAAGCCCCGCGCGCCGAGACGGCCGATCCCTGGGCCGCCATCCTCGAAGCTGGAGCCGCACTGTTGCAGGGGCTGGCGACGACGCGTGCGGCCGGCAATGCAGCGCCTGGCGCGGCGCCCATCACGATCGAACGCGATCCCGTCACGGGCGAAGCCAGCGTGCGCCTGCCCCTGCCCGACGCTGCCGTGCTGCAGCGGCTGGCCAAGGCGTTCGAGCCCTGGTTGCGGTGACGCGGCAAGCGGCCGAAACGTGCGAAGCGAGCGTCAAAAACCCTCTTCGACCAACTCCGCCGCGCGCATCAGCGCCCGCGCCTTGGCCTCGGTTTCCAGCCACTCCAGCTCGGGCACCGAATCGGCCACCACGCCGGCCGCGGCCTGCACGTAGAGCGTGTTGTCCTTGACGATGCCGGTGCGGATGGCGATTGCCACATCCATGTCGCCGGCAAAACTCAGGTAGCCGCAGGCGCCGCCGTAGATGCCGCGTTGCACGGGTTCCAACTCGTCGATGATTTCCATCGCCCGCACCTTGGGCGCGCCGCTGAGGGTGCCGGCCGGGAAGGTGGCGCGCAGCACGTCGAGGTTGCTGATACCCGGCTTGAGCAGCCCTTCGACGTTGCTCACCAGATGCATCACATGCGAATAGCGCTCCACCACAAAGGCCTCAGTGACCTTGACGCTGCCGGTCTGCGCGATGCGGCCGATGTCGTTGCGCGCCAGGTCGATCAGCATCAGGTGTTCGGCAAGTTCCTTGGGGTCGGTGGACAGTTCTTGCTCCAGCACTTTGTCGAGCTCGGGCGTGGCGCCGCGCGGGCGCGTGCCGGCCAGTGGGCGGATCG
>JANONH010000490.1:0-1546 GCA_031420735.1 Methylibium sp. | reverse complement strand
GGCGAGCACGCGCACCCGCGTCAGTTTCGAGGCCGGCATGTACCAGATGGGCGGCTCGGTGGTGAACTTGACCTCCGGCGACAGCCAGCTCGGTCGCGCCGAGCCGGTGGAGGACAGCGCGCGCGTCATCAGCCGCATGGTCGACATCGTGATGATCCGCACCTACGAGCAGACCAAGATCGAGCGCTTCGCCGCGCACTCGCGCGTGCCGGTGATCAACGGCCTGACCAACGAATACCACCCGTGCCAGATCCTGGCCGACGTCTTCACCTTCATCGAGCACCGCGGCAGCATCGCCGGCAAGGTGGTGGCCTGGGTCGGCGACGGCAACAACATGGCCAACACCTGGTTGCAGGCGGCCGAGATCCTGGGCTTCACGGTCCATGTCAGCACGCCCGGCGGCTACGAGATCGACCCGGCCGTGGCCGGCATCCGCGACCGCAGCTGCTACAAGGTGTTTGCCGACCCGCTGGAGGCCTGCCGCGGCGCCGATCTGGTGACCACCGACGTCTGGACCAGCATGGGCTTCGAGGCCGAGAACGAAGAACGCCTGAAGGCCTTCGTCGACTGGTGCGTCGACGACGAGATGATGGCCGCGGCCCAGCCCGACGCGCTGTTCATGCACTGCCTGCCGGCGCACCGCGGCGAAGAGGTCACGGCCGATGTCATCGACGGCCCGCAGAGCGCGGTCTGGGACGAGGCCGAGAACCGCATGCACGTGCAGAAGGCGCTGATGGAGTACCTGCTGCTGGGCCGCATCGGCTGACCGGCCGACGGCGCGGCGCCTGATCAGCGCTGCGGCTCGTCGCGGCTTCAGCCCTTGACGAAGGCCGTGGTCAGCGGTGCGTCGCCCAGTTGCCGGCTGCGGTGGCCGTGCAGCGCCGGGTCGAACTCGACGCCGGCGGGCAAGGTATCGGCCGAATAGAAATGGTCGCCCGGGCCGAAGACACGCACGCTGCCGTCCTGCAGCCCGATCTCCATCTGCCCGCCGAGCACGAACAGCCATTGCGCCTGTTCGGTGCAATGGAAGTCGCTGCGAAAGCCCACCGGGCTCATGCGCAGTTGCAGGGCGCCGGCCGGCAGCAGCGGCGACAGGCGGGCGGCCGGCTTGCCCTCGGTCAGAGCGATCGCCTGCTCGCGGAAGCGGGCGCGGCCATCGGCGCCGGTCTCGAGGACGACCTGGGTGAACTCCATGCGCGTCACAGGTTCGGGGCGTCGAAGGTGTTGCACTGGGCCACGCTGCCGCTGTCCAGGCCACGCCTGAACCAGGTCTGGCGTTGCGCGCTGCTGCCGTGGGTGAAGCTCTCGGGGCGCACCCGGCCGCTGCCCTGGCGCTGCAGCGCGTCGTCGCCGATCTTGGCTGCAGCATTCATGGCTTCCTCGATGTCACCCTGGTCGAGCCAGTTCTTGCCCTTCTGCGAGTGGTGGGCCCAGACACCGGCCAGGCAGTCGGCCTGCAGTTCCACACGCACCGACATGGCGTTGACCTGCGCCTGGCCGGCGCCGCGGGCGCGCAGCGCGTCCATCTTCTGGGTCACGCCGAGCA
>JANONH010000489.1:0-1555 GCA_031420735.1 Methylibium sp. | reverse complement strand
TCCACAAACGGCTCGAGGTCCTCGAACCCGGGCGGCAACAAGCCACGTGTTGGCAACATTTCGGTCTCCTGACCGGCGCCCTCGCCTCTGAGCAAGGACCTCGAGGCTTTGGTGCACCGCTATTGACTTTTAAGTGTATAGAGGCCCCCGCCCGCCGGTCCAATACTTTTGCGCCGGAGGCGCGATACCCCGGCGGTATCGCGCTCGCGGGCAATGAGCGGCGGGGCGCGCCGCCCGGCCGCGCCACCCAGAGACGCCACCCAGGGACGCGCCGTCGAGGACTGCGCCGTTGAAGCCCGCTGTCCGAGCCGCCCTGCCCGGCAGGGGGCAATCCGTTGCACACCTTGTCGTTATGCGGACTTCGGGCCCTCTCGCCCCGGTTTTCCACAGGCTTGTCCCCGCTGACGGTGGATAAGCCCTGCGGCCGCGTTCAGGCCAGCGCGAAGCCTTCGTAGCCCTTGGCTGCGACGCTCTCGCACGTGCTGCGGTAGGCGCGAAAGCCGCCCAGGTAAAGCAGGATCGCGCGCGCCTTGCCGGGCACGTTGGCGCCCATGTACCAGGAGTCGGCGCGCGGGAAGAGCGTCATGTTGCCGACCTCGGTGACGTGCGTTCCCCAGGCCGTCTCGGCGGCGTCGGTGGCGTCGATGCGTGCGCGCTTTTGCGCACGCAGGTCACACAGGCTGCGCATGATCCACTGCACGTGGTATTCGTTGCCCAGCACCATGTTGTAGAGCACCGAGGGGCTGCCCGGGCCGGTGGTGAAGAACATGTTGGGGAAGCCCGCCGTCATGATGCCCAGGTAGGTGCGCGGGCCGCCGCTCCACTTGTCGCCAAGCGACTGGCCCTCGGTGCCGCGGATGTCGATGCTGGTGAGCGCGCCGGTGAGGGCGTCGAAGCCGGTGGCGAACACCACCGCGTCGAGTTCGTGCACGCTGTCTTTGGTCTGCAGGCCGGTGGCGGTGAAGCGCTCGATGGGCGAGCGCTTCACGTCCACCAGGCTGACGTTGTCGCGGTTGTAGGTTTCGTAGTAGTCGGTGTCGGCGCACAGGCGCTTGGTACCAAACGGGTAGCCGCGCGGCGTGAGCAGCTCGGCCACGGCCGGGTCGCGCACCATCTCGCGGATCTTGGCGCGCGCGTAGTCGGCCAGGGTGTCGTTGGCCTCTTGGTTGACCAGCAGGTCGGCAAACGAGGTGTAGAACGAGAGCCCGCCAAATTTCCAGCGCGCGTCGTATTCGGCCTGGCGCTCCTCGGGCGTCACCTCCAGCGCGCGGCGGGTGTCGGGCGCCATGGCGCAGATGCCGACGTCGGATTCGCGCTCGCTGCGGCGCAGCTCGGCGTAGTTCGCCTTCTGGGCGCGGCGCTCGTCGTCGGTGAGCTCGCGGTTCCAGGCTGGGATGCTGAAGTTGGGCGTGCACTGGAACACGGTGAGGTGCTGCGCCTGGCGGGCGATGTGCGGTATGGCCTGGATGCCCGAGGAGCCGGTGCCGATGACGCCCACGCGCTGGCCGGAGAAGTCGACGTTTTCCTTGGGCCAGTAGGCGGTGTGGAAGCTGCG
>JANONH010000488.1:0-2143 GCA_031420735.1 Methylibium sp. | reverse complement strand
CGGCTTGCGTGGAGCCTGCTGCTGGCCGGCGCAGTGTCGTGCGCCGGCCAGGCTTGGGCGCAGGTGGCCGCAGCGGGGCCGACGGCCGTGCACGCGGTCGACGACGCCGGCCATGCCCTCACGCTCGCGGCCCCGGCCGGGCGCATCGTGAGCCTCGCGCCGCACCTCACCGAGCTGCTGTTCGCCGCTGGCGCGGGCGCAGCCGTCGTCGGCGTCGACGCCTTCAGCGACTACCCGGTGGCGGCGCGTTCCTTGCCGCGCATTGGCGACAGCGCCCGGCTCGACCTGGAGCGCATCGTGGCACTGAAGCCCGACCTTGTCGTGGCCTGGCATGGCGGCAATTCGGCCGCGCAACTGCAGAGCCTGGCGCGACTGGGCCTGCCCGTCTACGCCAGCGAGTCACGCCGCCTGAGCGACATCTCCAGCACCCTGCTGCGCCTGGGTCGGCTGGCCGGCACCGAGACCGCGGCCACCGCGCGCGCCGTGCGCTTCGACGCCGCGGTGGCCGAGCTGCGCGCACAGCACGCGGGCAAGCGCGAAGTGCGGGTTTTCTATCAGATCTGGCACCGCCCGCTGCTCACCGTCAATGGCCAGCATCTCATCGACGAAACGCTCAGGCTGTGCGGCGGGCGCAACGTCTTCGAGGGCCTTGCGCCGCTCACGCCGCAGGTCGGCGAAGAGGCGGTGCTGCGGGCCGACCCCGAGGCCATCGTTGCGGCACGCAGCGCAGCGGGCGGCGCCGACCCCCTGGCGGCATGGCGGCGGCTGACGCATTTGCGCGCCGCGCGCCTGAGCAACCTGTTGACGGTCGACCCGGACACCCTGCACCGCCAGTCCGAGCGCATCGTGCTCGGCGCGGCCGAGTTGTGCGCCGGGCTCGATGCCGTGCGCGCACGCACGCCGCGCTGAGCCGGCGCCTGTGTGCACACGCCGCGCTAAGCCGGCACCTGCGCGCGCACGCCGCGCTGAGCCGGCACTTACGCGCGCGGCGGGAAAACACCCGCGAGAGGCCCGCGAGGGCACTTCTACAATTGCTCGACTTTCTCTCGCGTGCCCACCCCCGGCCCGGCTCTGCCGAACCCGCCTCTCCTTAAAGCTCAGGCACTTTGAGGGAGGCCCTTCGTTTCCCGCAGGATCGACACTTCCATGACGCAAGCCAAAGCGCGCCCTTCACCTCCTGCCGCGACGCCGACTCCCGCCGAGACGAGCGCAGCGCCGGTGAGCGTGCGCGTGTTGAAAAAATACCCCAACCGGCGCCTCTACGACACCCAGACCAGCGGCTACATCACCCTGGCCGATGTGCGTCAGATGGTGCTCGCCAACGAAAGCTTCGTCGTGCGCGACGCCAAGTCGGGCGAAGACCTCACGCGCAGCATCCTGCTGCAAATCATCCTGGAAGCCGAAACCGGTGGCGTGCCAATGTTCACCACGCCGGTGCTCGCGCACATCATCCGGCTCTACGGCCACACCATGCAGGCCATGATGGGCAGCTACCTTGAGAAGAACGTCCAGGTCTTCATGGACATGCAGCAGCGCTTTGCCGAACAGTCGGGCGTGGGCGTGGGCGGCGCGGGCGCCGGCAAGGCCCTTGGCCCCGAGGTGTGGGCGCAAGGGCTCATGACGAGCTATCTCGACCAGTCGAAGAGCTTGTTCGTGCAGATGCAGGAACAGATGAACAAGCAGACCGAAACCTTGTTCCCGGCGGCCTTTACCCGCGCGCCCAAGAAGTAGCCGCGCGCGGGCGCAGGCCGCGCGATCGGCGAAAATGCTGCCGATGACCCCCACCACGCTCGCCGTCCCCGCGCCCGCCGCTGCGCCCGCCCCAGCTCCCCGGGCGGCTCTAAGCGCGCCGCGCATCGGCTTCGTCTCGCTCGGCTGCCCCAAGGCGCTGACCGACTCCGAACTCATCCTCACGCAACTCGGCGCCGAGGGCTACGAGACCTCCAAGACCTTCGAGGGCGCCGACCTGGTGATCGTCAACACCTGCGGCTTCATCGACGACGCCGTCAAGGAAAGCCTCGACACCATCGGCGAGGCTCTGGCCGCCAATGGCCGCGTGATCGTCACCGGCTGCCTGGGCGCGCGCGCGGGCGAGGGCGGCGGCAACCTGGTGCGCCAGATGCACCCCAAGGTGCTCGCCGTG
>JANONH010000487.1:0-6443 GCA_031420735.1 Methylibium sp. | reverse complement strand
CTCAAACCGCAGCCGCATGCCGTGGCGCTGGGCCAGCCGGTGGCTGCCACCGGCTACGGCCTGCCTTCGCAGTACGAGCGCGATCTGCAGCGCCGCGAGAGCCCGGGCCTCACGCGGGTGCGCCAGGCGAGCGTCTCGTTTTGTCCGCTGCAGGGCCTGTTTGGCATCATCACGCCCAGTGGCCTGCATTTTGAGCGGCACCATCAGGGCTGGTGGGACATCGACCCGAGCCAGCACCGCCTCATGCTCAACGGCATGGTGAAGACGCCGATGGTGTTCACCGTCGAAGAAATCATGCGGCTCTCGCCGGTGACGCGCACGCACTTCATCGAGTGCGGTGCCAACACGGCCATGGAGTGGGGCAACGTGGCGGTGCCAACCGTTCAATACACGCACGGCATGGTGAGCTGCAGCGAGTTCACGGGCGTGCCCCTGCTCACGCTGCTCGACATGGCCGGCGCCGACTTCAAGAAGGGCCGCTTCGTGCTCGCCGAAGGCGCGGACGGCTCTTCGTTGACGCGCACCATCCCCATGGAGCTGGTGATGTCGGGCGAGGTGCTCGTGGCTTACGGCCAGAACGGCGAGATGCTGCGCCCCGAGAACGGCTACCCGCTGCGGCTCGTGGTGCCGGGCGTGCAGGGTGTGAGCTGGGTCAAGTACCTGCGTCGCATCGAACTCGGCGACCAACGCTTCGGCACCAAGGACGAAAGCAGCCACTACGTCGATCTCATGCCCGACGGGCGCCACCGCCAGTATTCGGGCATCCAGGAATGCAAGTCGGTGGTGACCACGCCCTCGGGCGGGCAGATGCTGCTCGACAAGGGCTACTACAACATCACCGGCCTCGCGTGGTCGGGCCGCGGCAAGGTCAAGCGGGTGGACGTCTCGGTGGACGGCGGGCGCAACTGGCGCAGCGCGCGGCTCGAATCGCCGGTGCACGACAAGGCGCTCACGCGCTTTAACGCCGACTGGTCGTGGGACGGCAAACCCGCCGTGATCCAGTCGCGCGCGATCGACGACACCGGCTACGTGCAGCCGAACTACAAGCTGCTGCGCGAGGTGCGCGGCACGCGCTCGATCTATCACAACAATGCGGTGCAGTCGTGGCGGGTCGCCGAGTCGGGCGAGGTGAGCAATGTCCAGGTTTCTTAAGGTCGCGGCGGTCGCGCTTGGCTTGGCTGCGGCGCAGTTCGTCGCAGCGCAGCCGACCTCGGCGCCAAAGTCGGCGATCCCGATTACCGGCCTTGGGCGCGCAGCGACCGCCGCCGAGGTCAAGGCCTGGGACATCGACGTGCGCCCCGATTTCGCCGGGCTGCCCGTGGGCTCCGGCTCGGTTGCCAAGGGCCAGGAGGTGTGGGACGCGAAGTGCGCGTCGTGCCACGGCACCTTCGGCGAATCGAACGAGGTGTTCGCGCCCATCGTGGGCGGCACCACAGCCGAGGACATCGCGGTCGGCAGGGTCAAGGGCCTCTCGCAGGGCGGCACACGCACCACGCTGGCCAAGCTGCCCACGCTCTCCACGCTGTGGGATTACATCAACCGCGCCATGCCCTGGACGGCGCCCAAGACCCTGAGCACCGAAGAGGTCTACGCCGTCACCGCCTACATCCTCCATCTCGGCGAGATCGTGCCGGCCGATTTCGTGCTCTCCGATCGCAACATCCGCGAGGTGCAAAAGCGCATGCCCAACCGCGACGGCATGACCGACCGGCACGGTCTGTGGCGGGCCGACGGCGCACCCGACGTGCGGGCGGTGGCCTGCATGTCCAACTGCAACACCGGTGCGGCCAAGCGGTCTTCCGAGCTGCCCGGCTACGCCCGCAATTCGCACGGCAACCTGGCCGATCAGATCCGCCCGGTGGGCGCGGTGGAAGGGGTCGACACCACCCGGCCGGTGGGGTCGGCGCCGGGCAAGGCGCAGGCGCCGGCAGGCCCACCGTCGGCCGCGCCGCAGCCGCAAACTGCGGCGTCGGCCTCGGCCGTTGCTGCGCCCCCAAGTGGCGCGGCACTCGCAAAAGCGCACAACTGCCTGCTCTGCCACGGCATGACAAGCAAGCTCGTCGGCCCGGCTTTCAACGAGATCGCCGCCAAGTACAAGGAGCGCGCCGACGCCCAGAGTTATCTCGCAGGCAAAATCTTGTCGGGCGGCAGCGGCGTATGGGGCGCCGTGCCGATGCCTGCGCAGCCGCAGCTCGACCCGGCGCATGCGAAGGCGCTGGCCGCGTGGTTGGCGGCCGGTGCCAAATAGAAAGCCCGAACCAGGTCGAAGCGGTCCTGGCGGGTGCGCCAGCCAAGTAAATGAATCCATCAAGGAGTTGACATGAACACTGATCTCGCTCGCCGCAAGGCACTCAAGGCCACCGGCGCCTACGGTGTGCTCGGCTTGTTCGTTGCCGCCGGCGTGATCACGCCGGGCCAGGCGGCGGCGCAAGAAGCCGCTTGGAACAAGGCCGCCTTCGAGACGACCGACCTCGAGGCGACCGCCAAGGCGCTCGGCGGGGGCGGCTTCACGGTCTCCGACAAGATCACGCTGACGGGCCCCGACATCGCCGAGAACGGCGCCGTCGTGCCGGTGGGCATGACGACGACGCTGCCCAACGTCACGCAGATGGCGATCCTGGTCGAGAAAAACCCCAACACGCTGGCGGCCATCTTCAAGGTGGGCAAGGACGCCGAGCCCTTTGTCACCACCCGCGTCAAGATGGGGCAGAGCTCCAACGTCTACGCCATGGTGCAGTCCGACGGCAAGCTCTACGTGGCCAAGAAAGAAATCAAGGTCACGCTCGGCGGCTGCGGCGGCTGAGCATTCACACATTCAGGAGAAACACATGGGAAGCCCGATGCGCATTCGCGCGACAGAAAACGCCGGCGTCGTCGACGTCAAGGTGCTGATGAGCCACGTCATGGAGACCGGCCAGCGCAAAGACAGCGCCGGTGCCGCGATCCCCGCGCATTTCATCCAGACGGTGAGCGCCAGCTACAACGGCGTGCCGATCATGGAGGCCCAGTGGGGCCCAGCCGTCTCGAAAGACCCGTTCTGGAATTTCAGGTTCAAGGGCGGCAAGAAGGGCGACAAGATCTCGGTGAAGTGGGTCGACAACAAAGGCGACTCCCGCACCGACGAGGTCGTCATTTCGTAAGGCGCCACATCGAGCCAACGCATGCATCCGAGGCCTCGAGCCGCTGTGCTCGACGCCGCGTCTGTTGTAGCTCGCTGCGGCAGGCGCTTGCGCACTGGCCCACACCCGATCCAAGCCATTAAAAAGGAGTCGAGCATGAAATACCTGCTGTTGATCGCGAGCCTGGCCGCTTCTACGGCGGTGTGGGCCCAGAGTTCCACCTCGCAAGAGATCGAGAAGTACCGCCAGATGATCGCCGAGGGCAACCCGGCCGAGCTCTACGAGGCGCAGGGCGAAGAAATCTGGAAAAAGGCCGACGGCCCGAAGAAGGCGACGCTCGAGCAGTGCGACCTGGGCCTGGGCGCCGGCGTTGCCAAGGGCGCCTATGCGCAATTGCCGCGCCACTTCAAGGACACCGGTCGCGTGCAGGACCTCGAGTCGCGCCTGCTCACCTGCATGGAGCAGTTGCAAGGCTTCAATGCCGACGAAATCGTCAAGGCGCCGTTTGGCAAGGGCAAGAAGGCCGACATCGTGGCTCTCACGGCCTGGGTCTCGGGCCTCTCCAAGGGCATGAAGGTTGACGTCGTGCCAACGCACGCGCTCGAAAAAGAAGCCTTCGCGCTCGGCCGCAAGGCTTTTTACTTCCAGGGCGGCACGCACGACTTCTCGTGCGCGGCTTGCCACGGTGAGGACGGCCGGCGCATCCGCCTGCAAGACCTGCCCAATATCACCACGAACGAAGGCGCCGCCAAGGGCTGGACCACTTGGCCGGCCTACCGCGTGAGCAACGGCCAAATGTGGTCGATGCAGCACCGCTTGAACGACTGCTTTCGCCAGCAGCGCTTTCCGGAGCCGGTGTACGGCTCCGACCTGACCGTGGCCTTGTCGTACTTCATGGCCGTCAAGTCGAGTGGCGCCGTGATGGCCACGCCCGGCATCAAGCGCTGAGCATTCAGGAGCACACGAACATGAAATACATCGCACCGATCGCCGCCATCGTTTTGGCGGGTTGCGCCACGGGCTCGAGCGAGCAGGCCGATCTCACCCGCAACTTCGACGCCATCGTCAAGTCGAGCTTCCAGGCCAACAAAATCGCCACGCTCGAGCGCGTCAAGCAAGACGAGACGCAGGTCTTTTGCTCCGACCCCGAGGCCGCCACCGGCAAGGACGCGGCACAGAAGCGCGCACAGATCGAGAAGACCAACCTCCAAGCCGTGAAGTGGCCTGCCGATGGCAAGTACCTGGGCGACTGGAAAGAGGGCGAAAAAATTGCGCAGAGCGGCCGCGGCCTCACCTGGACCGACCTTGCGGACGCCGCCAATGGCGGCAATTGCTACAACTGCCACATGATCGACAAGAAGGAAATCTCCTTTGGCACCATCGGCCCGAGCCTCCACAACTACGGCAAGCTGCGTGGCGTGGTCGACCCCAACGGCGCGGCCAGCGCCGAGATGGTGAAGTACACCTGGGGCAAGATCTGGAACGCCAAGGCCTACAACGCCTGCTCCAACATGCCACGCGCCGGCCACATGGGCATCCTCACCGAGCAACAGATCAAGCACGTGATGGCGCTGCTGCTCGACCCGAAGTCGCCTGTCAATCAATGAGCGCGCGCGCACGGCCACTGCCAATGCAGCGCCAAGTCGCAGCCCCGATGCAGGCCGCTCCGATCTGCGGCTTCTCTGGCGCGTCGATGGTTTCGTGCTCCATCGAGTAGAGAAGGACTTTCATGTCGCTGTCCCGCCGCGAGTTTCTTAACCTGCTGGCCATCGCCTCGGCCGGCGGCATGGCGCTCGACGCGCCGGGCGCGCTGGCGGCCACGCCGGCGGGCGCTGCCAAGCTCTACGAGTTGCCGCGCTTTGGCAACGTGCACTTCATGCACTTCACCGACTGCCATGCGCAGTTGCTGCCTGTTCATTTCCGCGAACCGAGCGTCAACCTCGGCGTGGCGGGAGCGTTCGGCAAGCCGCCGCACTTGGTGGGCGAGACCCTACTGCGCCAGGCCGGCCTGGCGGCCGGTTCGCGCCAGGCGCATGCCTTCACGTATCTCGACTTCGAGCGGGCTGCGGCCACCTACGGGCGAGTCGGCGGCTTTGCGCACCTGGCGACGCTCGTCAAGCAGGTGCGCGCCTCGCGCCCCGGCGCACTGCTGCTAGACGGCGGCGACACCTGGCAGGGCTCGGCCACCGCGCTGTGGACCCACGGCCAGGACATGGTCGACGCCTGCCTCGCACTTGGCGTGGACCTGATGACCGGGCACTGGGAAATGACGCTCGGCGACAAGCGCGTGAAGGAAATCGTCGAGAAAGACTTCAAGGGCAAAGTCGAGTTCCTGGCGCAGAACATCACCACCACCGATTTCGGCGACGCCGTGTTCGCGCCCTTCGCGATCCGCGAGGTGAACGGTGTGCCGGTGGCGGTGATTGGCCAGGCCTTTCCCTACACGCCGATCGCCAACCCACGCTGGCTGGTGCCCGAATGGAGCTTTGGCATCCAAGAGGAGAACATGCAAAAGACGGTGGACGCGGCGCGCGCCAAGGGCGCCAAAGTCGTGGTGCTGCTCTCGCACAACGGCATGGACGTGGACCTCAAGATGGCCTCGCGCGTGCGCGGCATCGACGCCATTCTCGGCGGCCACACGCACGACGGCGTGCCCGCGCCGGTGCTGGTGGCCAACCCCGGCGGCAAGACGCTCGTCACCAATGCCGGCTCCAACGGCAAGTTCCTCGGCGTGCTCGACTTCGACGTGCGGGGTGGGCGTATTCAGGGCGTGCGCTACAAGCTCATGCCGGTATTCGCCAAGCTGCTGGCGGCCGACCCGGCCATGGCCGCGCTCATCACGAAGGTGCGCGCGCCCTACGAAAGCAAGCTGCGCGAGAAGCTCGCCACCACCGAGGGCCTGCTATACCGCCGCGGCAACTTCAACGGCAGCTTCGACCAACTCATCGTCGACGCGCTGATGGACGTGAAGGGCGCCGACATCGCCTTTTCGCCGGGTTTTCGCTGGGGCACCTCGCTGCTGCCGGGCAGCACCATCGAGATGGAACACCTGATGGACCAGACGGCAACGACCTACTCCCACGCCACGCTCAACACGCTCACGGGCGCCACGATCAAGACCATCATGGAAGACGTGGCCGACAACCTCTTCAACCCCGACCCCTACTACCAGCAGGGCGGCGACATGGTGCGCGTGGGCGGCATGACGTACGCCATCGAGCCGAATGCGAAGATGGGCTCGCGCATCCAGGACATGCGCCTGGCGGGTCAGCCCATCGAGGCCGACAAGACCTACAAGGTCGCCGGCTGGGCGCCAGTGGCCGA
>JANONH010000486.1:0-6613 GCA_031420735.1 Methylibium sp. | reverse complement strand
GTCTCCAGTGGGGTTGCGTTGGTGCTGCAACGATTGGTGCACTGCAGCATGAGATGAGTATAGCGAGGGTTTTCCGCAGTGCAAGCGATTTTTGCTGCGTTGCAACAATTTACCCTCGAAGCGGCCGGCACCGGGGCCCGTGGCGCTCGCGCCGACGCAGCACAATGCCTCAGCCATGCGTGCCTATTACAGCGACCACTATGTCCTGCCATTGCCGGTGGGACACAGTTTCCCGATGCAGAAGTACCGGCTGCTGCGCGAGCGCATCGAGGCCGAACTGCCGGGGGTTCGCCTGGTAGAGGCGCCGCCCGCCAGCGCCTCTGAGCTGGCCCTGGCCCATGAGCCGGCCTACATCGCCGCGGTGCTCGAGGGCCGACTCGATGCCGCCGCGCAGCGCGAGATCGGCTTCCCGTGGTCGCCGGCGATGGTCGAACGCTCACGGCGCTCGGTCGGTGCCACGCTGGCCGCAAGCCAGGCGGCGCTGGCCGAAGGCGTGGCCGGCAATCTTGCCGGCGGCACCCACCACGCCTTTGCCGGCCGCGGCTCGGGCTACTGCGTCTTCAACGACATCGCCGTGGCAGCGCGCGCGCTGCAAGCCCAGGCGCGCGACGCCGGGCGGTGCGTGCCGAAGCTGGCGGTGATCGACCTCGACGTGCACCAGGGCAATGGCACCGCTGCGATCTTTCGCGGCGACCCGGGCGTCTACACGCTGTCGCTGCACGGCGCGCGCAATTTCCCGTTTCGCAAGGAGCCGGGCGACCTCGATGTCGACCTGCCCGACGGCTGCCGCGACGGCGACTATCTGCATGCGCTCGACCAGGCGCTCGCCACGCTCTGGGCACGGCATGCCGAAGCGCTGCCCGCCTTGGTGTTTTATTTGGCCGGCGCCGACCCGCACGAGGGCGACCGGCTCGGCCGGCTCGCGCTGACTGCCGCCGGCTTGGCCGAGCGCGACCGGCGCGTGTTTTCGGCCTGCGCGGCGCGCCGCATTCCGGTGGCGTTTTGCATGGGCGGCGGCTACGGGCGCGTGATCGAAGAAACGGTCGCGGTGCAGCTCGCCACCTACCGCGAGGCACTGCGCAGTTGGCAGGCCTTTCATAATGCGCCCCGATGAACGCCACCCCCTCGCTTGCCGACACCCTTGCCGCAGCCCTTGCCCGCGCTGTCACGCCCGAGACCACCGCCGCGGTGGACGCCGCCATCGTCTCGCGGCGCTCGGTGCGCGCCTTTCTGCCCACGCCGGTGGCGCGCCAGACGATCGAAGACATCCTGCGCGTCGCCTCGCGCGCGCCTTCGGGCACCAACACCCAGCCCTGGAAAGTCACCGTGGTGAGCGCAGACGCCCTGCAGCGCCTTGGCCAAGCCGTGCTGCGCGTGCACGACGACCCCGCCGAGCGGGCGCTGCACAGCGAGGAATACGACTACTACCCGCGCACCTGGAAGTTGCCCTACATCGACCGCCGCCGCAAGGTCGGCTGGGACCTCTACAGCCTGCTGGGCATCGGCAAGGCCGACAAGCAGCGCATGCACGCCCAGCACGGCCGCAACTACGTCTTCTTCAACGCCCCGGTCGGCCTGGTCTTCACCATCGACCGCGTGCTCGAGCGCGGCAGTTGGCTCGACTTCGGCATGTTCCTGCAAAACGTCATGGTCGCCGCGCGCGGCCGCGGCCTGGACACCTGCCCGCAGGCCGCCTTCACGCCGTTTCACCGCGTCATCGAGCATGAGCTGGGCGTGCCGGGTGGCGACATGCTGGTCTGCTGCATGGCGCTCGGCCATGCGGACCCCGAGGCGGTGGAGAACACGCTGGTGACCGAGCGCGAGCCGGTCGCCGGCTTCGCGCGCTTTCTCGAGTAAAGCAATCCCCACCCTCTGACTTGCCCGCCGTGCAATTCATCGACTTCGCACTGTTCGCGCTCACCCTGCTTGGCGTGGCGCTGTTCCACCACCGCACCCTGCAGGTCGCACTCACGGGCGCTGCTGCGATCACGCTCTATCAGTGGCTGTTCACCGGCTTCAAGACCGCTGGCGGCCTGGCGGGGCTGGCGGCGCATGCGGCGCACGAGTGGGTCACCCTGGCCAACCTGCTGGGCCTGCTGCTCGGCTTTGCGCTGCTGGCCGACCACTTCGAGAAAAGCCGCGTGCCCGAAGTGCTGCCCGCGCTGCTGCCCGACGACTGGAAGGGCGGCTTTGCGCTGCTGGTGGGCGTGTTCGTGATGTCGGGCTTTCTGGACAACATCGCCGCGGCCATGATCGGCGGCACGATGGCCGCGGTGCTGTTCAAGCGGCGCGTGCACATCGGCTACCTGGCGGCGATCGTCGCCGCGTCCAACGCGGGCGGCGCCGGCAGCGTGGTCGGCGACACCACCACGACCATGATGTGGATCGCCGGCGCCAACCCGCTGTGGGTGCTCGAGGCCTATGTCGGCGGGGCGGTGGCGCTGTGCATCTTCGGGGTGTTCGCTGCCAAGCAGCAGCACGCCCACCAGCCGATCCAAAAAGACGCGAGCCCGGGCGTGCGGGTCGACGGGGCGCGCCTGGCCATCGTCGGCTTCATCCTGCTGTCGGCGATCGGCGCCAACGTGTGGTTCACGTTGAACCTGCCGGTGGTGCTGGGGTCATTTCCGGTCATGGGCGCGGCGGTCATGCTGGCCATCTTGGCCAGCGCACCGGTCCGCAGGCCGCAGTGGAGCCTGCTGCCCGGCGCTCTTAAAGGCAGCCTGTTTCTGCTGGCACTGGTGTGGTGCGCCTCGCTCATGCCGGTGGAGCGGCTGCCCGCCGCGTCATGGCAGACGACCTTTGGGCTGGGCTTCGTCTCCGCCGTGTTCGACAACATTCCGCTCACCGCCCTGGCCATTCGCCAAGACGGCTACGACTGGGGCTTCCTCGCTTACGCGGTGGGCTTCGGCGGCTCGATGATCTGGTTCGGCTCCTCGGCCGGCGTGGCTTTGTCCAACATCTACCCCGAAGCCAAATCGGTCGGCGCCTGGATCAAGGGCGGCTGGCACGTTGCACTCGCCTACGTGGTGGGTTTCTTCGTCATGCTGGCGCTGGTGGGCTGGAACCCGCATCCGATCAAGGAAGGCGCCCGGGCTGCACCGCATGAAGGCGCTCCAAAGCTCGTGATCCACGGACCCCATGACGCTTCGACTTGACCGCATCCTGATCGCGCGTGCCGTCTTTCCCGAGGTGGTCGAGCGGCTGCGCGGCCACTTCGAGGTCGACGCCAACGCGCAGGACCTCGTGCTGGGCAAGCCGCAGCTCATTGCGCGACTGCAAGGCAAGGCCGGCATCTTCTCGACCGGCAGCGAGCGCATCGACGCCGAGGTATTGGCCGCGTGTCCCGAACTGCGCGCCGTGTGCAACATGGCGGTGGGCTACAACAACATCGACGTCGGCGCCTGCACGGCGCGCGGCGTGGTCGTGACCAACACGCCCGACGTGCTGACCGAGACCACCGCCGATTTCGGCTTTGCGCTCATGATGGCGGCCGCCCGCCGCATGAGCGAAGCCGAACGCTACCTGCGCCGCGGCGAGTGGCACAAATGGCACTACGACCAGTTCATGAGCGGCGACGTGCACGGCACCACGCTGGGCATCCTCGGCATGGGGCGCATCGGGCAGGCCATCGCCCGACGCGGCGTGCTGGGTTTTGGCATGAAGCTGATTTATCACAACCGCACCCGCCTCGCGGCCGAGATCGAAGCCGGGCTCGGGGCGCGCTATGTCGACAAGGCCACGCTGCTCGCCGAGGCCGACCACCTGGTGTTGGTGCTGCCGTATTCGAGCGCATCGCACCACGCCATCGGCGCGGCCGAGCTCGCGCTCATGAAGCCGAGTGCCACGCTCACCAACATCGCGCGCGGCGGCGTGGTGGACGACGCCGCGTTGGCGGTGGCCCTGAAAGAGCGGCGCATCGCCGCCGCCGCGCTCGACGTCTTCGAAGGCGAGCCGCGGCTCGACCCGGCCTTGCTGGAATTGCCCAACGCGGTGCTCACGCCGCACATCGCGAGCGCCTCGCTCGCCACGCGACGCGCCATGGCCGACCTCGCGGCCGACAACCTGATCGCTGCGCTCGGTCAGGGCGAGCGCGCCGGGCGCCCGCCCACGCCGGTAAATGCCGCCGTGCTGTCGGGGCGCTGAGGCGATGCGCGTCCGCGGGGCGGGGCCGCAGCGACGGCGTGGCGCCTGGTGGGCTTTCTTGGGTGCGCTCGTTGGCGTGCTCTTCGGCGCGCTCTGGCCAGTGTTCGCGGCGCAGGCCGGAGCAAGCTTGCAGGTCGGCTCCAAGCGCTTCACCGAGTCTTATGTGCTGGGCGCCATCGTCACTGAAGCCCTCGTTGTGCAAGGCGTGTCGGCGGTGCATCGGCCGGGCCTGGGCAACACTGCCGTGCTGGAGCAGGCGCTCGCGAGCGGCAGCATTGACGTCTACCCCGAATACACCGGCACCATCGTGCGCGAACTGCTTGGGCGCGAAGGCCATGCCACGCTCGAGCAACTCAATGCCTGGCTCGCGCCGCGCGGCCTGAAGGCGATGGCGCCGCTTGGCTTCAACAACAGCTATGCCCTGGCGCTGCGCGAGGCCGACGCCAAGCGGCTCGGCATCGAGACGCTCTCGGACCTCGGGCGCGCCGCCGCCAGCGGCCTGCGGCTGGGCCTTTCGCACGAATTCCTGGGCCGTGCCGACGGCTGGCCCGCTCTCAAGCTCGCCTACGGCTTGGGCTTTGCCACGCCCGCCGGGCTCGACCACGGCCTGGCCTACGCCGCTCTCGAGCAGGAGCAGGTCGACGTGATCGACATCTACACCACCGACGCGAAGATCGGCCGCTCGCCCGTGCGCGTGCTGCGCGACGACCGCAGATTCTTTCCGCGCTACGACGCCGTGCTCCTGATGCGCGCCGGGCTCGATGCCAGCTTGCTCGAGGGCCTGCGTGGCCGCATCGACGCGCCCCGCATGATCGCCATGAACGCCGCCGTCGAGCTCGACGGCCGCCCCTACACCGAGGTGGCACGCGACTTCGTCGCCGGCTTGCAGCGGGCCGACACGGCGGCGGCCGTTGCACCGCGCGACGCAACGGCCGCGTTGGCGTCGGTGGCGCCGGCAAGGCCCGCTCCGGCATCGACGTCGGCGGCGACCGGGGCCGCATCGTCAAGCGCGGTCGCCGCCGGCGATCCCACGCTGGGCTTGGGCGTTCTCGGCAGCAAGCGCGCAGCACCCAGTTTTTGGCAGCGCTTGTTCGCCGAGGACTTCATGCGTCTCACGCGCCAGCATCTGCTGCTCGTGTTCGGCTCGCTGGCTCTGGCCATCGCAATCGGCGTGCCGCTGGGCGTGCTGGCCTGGCAGCGCCCGCGCCTTGGGCAGGGCCTGCTCGCGTTGGTGGGCGTGATTCAGACCGTGCCCTCGCTGGCGCTGCTGGCGTTCCTGATCGTGGTGGTGGGTGGCATCGGCTTCGTGCCGGCGCTGCTCGCGCTCTTGCTCTATGCGCTGCTGCCCATCGTGCGCAACACGCAGACGGGCCTCGCCAGCGTCGGCGCCGGCCTCTCGCAAGCCGCGCGCGCGCTCGGCCTCACGCGCTGGCAGCGGCTGGTTCATGTGGAGTTGCCGCTGGCCGCGCCCACCGTGCTGGCCGGCGTGCAGACGGCCGCCACCATCAACGTCGGCACTGCCACCCTGGCGGCCTTTATCGGCGCGGGCGGCTACGGCGAACGCATCGTCTCGGGCCTGGCACTCAACGACACCGCCGTGTTGCTTTCAGGCGCGGTCCCGGCGGCCGTGCTGGCGCTGGCGGTGCAGGGTGGCTTCGAGCTGCTGCTGCGCCGCCACCGGCGCCACGCCCTGCCAGCGTCCAGCGCCGAGCGCGCACGGCCGGTTCGCGCGGCGTGAGCCAGTCGTCGCCCCCTGGGGCGCTGCGAGAATCGCGCCCATGACGGACCTGATGCCCCCCTTGCTGCTCGCCCTGGCGGTGCTCACGGTGCTGCTGCTTGCCTGGGTGGCACTGCGGCGCAACGACCACCGCGAGCTGCGCGCCGAGCTCTCGCGCGACGGCGAGGCCATGCGCACGGAGATCGGCCGCAGCTCCGCGCTCACACGCCAGGAACTCGGGGCCACGCTCGGGCATTTTCAGCAGACGCTGTTGGCCCAGCAAGGCGAAGTCGCGCGCATGCAAAACGAGCAGATCGACAGCTTTCGCACCCAGCTCGCGAGCACCCAGACCGCACTCACCGACACCCTGCGCACGGCCACCGCGGCGCTCGCCATGCAGTCGCTCGGCGCGCGCGAGGCGCAAGACACCACGCTTGCGCGCGTGGCCGAGCAACAGGCCAACAGCTTGAAGCGCTTCTCCGACACCCAGGCCGAGCAGATGCGTGCGCTCTCCGACACCACCGAGCGGCGCCTCACGGAGATGCGCGTCGCGGTCGAGCACAAGCTCGGCGCCATCCAAGCCGACAACGAAAAAAAGCTCGAACAAATGCGCGCCACGGTCGACGAGAAGCTGCATGCCACGCTCGAGCAGCGCCTGGGCGAGAGCTTCAAGCAAGTGGCCGAGCGGCTCGAGCAGGTGCACCGGGGTCTGGGCGAAATGCAGACCCTGGCACAAGGCGTGGGCGACTTGAA
>JANONH010000485.1:0-3072 GCA_031420735.1 Methylibium sp. | reverse complement strand
AGCGCCTCGTCGAGCGCGGCATCGACGCGCAGGCCTTGCCGCTGATCGCCATCGGTCCGCCCGCCGATGGCGAGCCCGTGCGGGCGGCCTGGCGGTCCTTGTCGCAGCATGCCCTGGTGGTGTTCGTGAGCCCGAATGCGGTGGTGCAGTTCTTCGCCCAGCGGCCCGAGGGCTTGCAGTGGCCGCCAGCGTTGCCGGCCGGCGTGCCCGGGCCAGGCAGCAGTGCGGCCCTGCGTGCCGCCGGCCTGCACGCGGCTGCCATCGTCGAGCCACCGGCGGCGGCGGCGCGCTTCGACTCCGAGGCGCTGTGGGCGGTGTTGCAGACCGTGCGCGACTGGCGCGGCGCCTCGGTCCTGATCGTGCGGGGTGCGGCGGGACGAGACGGCGACGACGCCAGAGGCAGCGGGCGCGAATGGCTCGCCCGGGCGCTGCGCGCGGCCGGAGCACAGGTGCACTACGTGGTCGCCTACTGCCGCGTGGCGCCGCGCTTCGATGCCCGGCAAGCCGCACTCTGGCGTGCGGCGCGGGCCGTGCCGGCGGCGCACTGCTGGTTGTTCGGCAGCTCCGAGGCGATCGACCATCTGCAGCAGTTGGCCAGCGCCGAAGGGTCGACCACGGGCTGGCTCGAAGCACTTGCGCTCGCCACCCACCCGCGCATCGCGGCGCGCGCCCGCGACGCCGGCTTTGGCCGCGTGCTGCAAACCGCGCCCACGCTCGACGCGGTGGTGGCGGCGCTGCGCGCCGAGCCGGGCTGCGCGGTCCGCTCGGCACCGCAGCCATGAACACGCCCGCATCGGCAGGGTGGCGGCGGTCACTGGCCGCTCGATAGAATCCGCCGCACCTTGAACGAGCCCGCGAACGACCCCTCCTTGCCTTCGGCGACACACGACTCGGCGGCGCTTGCGGCGACCCCCGCACGCGCGGCTCGCTGGCGTCTGGCGCTTTGGGTCCTGCTTGCCGTGGTGAGCGGCGCCGCTTTGGTGTTTGCCTGGGAAGGGCAGCAGCGCGTGCGCGCGCTCGAGCAAGAACTGGTGCGCCGACAACAAGACAGCGGCAACGAGGCCGCCGAGGCGCGGCTGTGGGCCAAACAGGCGCTTGAAGTTTCGCGCGAGGCGGTCGCCAAGGCCAGCTTGCTCGAGGCGCGCGTGGCCGAAGTGGCGCTGCAGCGCAGCCAGGTCGAGGAGCTGATGCAGGCGCTTTCGCGCTCGCGCGACGAGAACCTGCTGGCCGACATCGACGCCGCCGTGCGCGTGGCGCTGCAGCAGTCGGGCATCACCGGCAGCGCGGCGCCGCTGGTGGCGGCGCTCAAGCAGTCGGAGGAGCGCCTGGCCCGCGTTAACCAGCCGCGCCTGGACTCCGTGCGGCGTGCCATCGTGCGCGACCTCGACCGCGTGCGCTCCACCGGCAACGTCGAACTCGGCTCCCTGGCCATCAAGCTCGACGACGCGGTGCGCCTCGTCGATGAAGCGCCTCTGGTCGCCTTTGAAGCACCGCGCCCCGACGCGCGCAACCCACGGGCGGCGGGGCCGCTGCCCGCCGCCGCCCGCGGCGGCTCGTCCGGCATGCCGGACGGCCACGCCAGCGCGGCCAGCGCCAGCGCCGGGGCGGCCCTGCCCGACTGGTTGCCCTCCGACATGGCGGGCTGGTGGCGCGGCGTGTGGTTCGAGACGCGCGAGCTGCTGCGCGTGAGCCGCGTCGACCGGCCCGAGGCCATGTTGCTCGCGCCCGAGCAGAGCTTCTTCCTGCGCGAAAATCTCAAGCTGCGGCTGCTCAACGCCCGTCTGGCCGTGCTCAGCCGCCAGTTCGACATTGCACAGACCGACCTGCAGGCCGCGCTCGCCACCGTCGACGTTTACTTCGAGCGCACGGCGCGCAAGACCGGGCTGCTCGCGGAGCTGCTGCGCAGCGTGGCGCAACAGGCGCGCCAGGGCGGCGTGCCGCGCCCCGACGACACGCTGGCTGCGCTTGCCGCGGCGGCGGCCGGGCGCTGACGCGTGGACCCCGAGGCGCCATGCGCAGCGTGATCTGGCTGCTGCTGCTGGCCGTCGTTGCCGTGGTGGCGGCGGCGGTGCTCGGCCGCAACGACAACCTGGTGACCCTGTTCTGGGCGCCGTGGCGGGTCGACGTTTCCTTCAACCTCTTTCTCATCGCGCTGGTCGGTCTGTGCGCCGTGATCTACGGCCTCGTGGGCACGCTCAGCGCCCTGGTGGGCCTGCCGCGGCGGGCGCGCGAGTGGCGTGTGTCGCGCCGCGACCGCATTGCCCAGGCGGCCCTGCGCGAGTCGCTTGCACAGTTCTTCGGCGGGCGCTATGGCCGCGCCGTCAAGGCCGCGCAACGGGCCGTCGCGATCCAGGCCGACACGCCGGAGTTGCGGCACGACAGCGAGTTCACCGTGCTCGGCCATCTGCTCGAAGCCGCGAGCCTGCACCGCCTACAAGACCGCCCGCGGCGCGACGCGCAGTTGCAGGCCGCCTTCGACCTTGCGCGGCGCAGCGCCGCGGCGCGGCCGGCCGAAGAAGGCGCGCGCCTGCTTGCCGCGGAATGGGCGCTCGACGACCGCGACGCCGCGCGCACGCTCGAACTGCTGGCCGGCCTGCCAGCCGGCGTGGCGCGGCGCACCCAGGCGCTGCGCCTGAAGCTCTCAGCCGCACGCCTGGCACGCCAGCCGATGGAGGCGCTGAAAACCGCGCGGCTGCTTGCCAAGCACCAGGCCTTCTCGCCCGCGGCGGCGCAAAGTCTGATGCGCACGCTCGCCACCGAAGCCATCGACGCGACCCGCGACGCCGACCAGTTGAAACGCTTGTGGCGCGACTTCGATTCGAGCGACCGGCGCGATGCCGTGGTGGCGGCCCATGCTGCGTGCGCGCTCGCTGCGCGCGGCGCCGTGGAAGAAGGCCGCGGCTGGTTGCGGCCCTTCTGGGAGCGTTACACCGACCTGCCGCGCGAAGACCGCGACGTGCTGGCCTTGGCGCTGGCCGACATGACGCAGCAGATCGGCCTGGACTGGCTGCCCCGCCTCGAAGCGGCGCTGTTGGCCTTGCCGCGCGAAGGCTCGCTCGCTTTCGCCGCCGG
>JANONH010000484.1:0-2995 GCA_031420735.1 Methylibium sp. | reverse complement strand
GGCCTTGTGGCGCGCCGGCAGGTTGACCCACAGTTGCGCCACCTCGAACGGGCCGCCGCGCCTGGCGTAGGCGCTGGCGTGGTATTCCTCGTGCAGGATGCCGCCGGCGGCCGTCATCCACTGCACGTCGCCCGGGCCCATGGTGCCGCCGGCACCGGTGGAATCCTGGTGCTCCACCTCGCCGGCATAGACGATGGTCACGGTCTCGAAGCCGCGGTGCGGGTGTTGGCCGACGCCGCGCCGCGCGGTGGTGGGCTCGAAGATGGCCGGGCCGGCGTAATCGAGCAGCAGGAAGGGCGAAAGCCGCTCCGCCATGTCGGTGTACGAGAAGATGTTGCGCACCGGGAAGCCGTCGCCGACCCAGTGGCTGGCGTGCTGGCGCTTGACGAACTGAAGCTGTTTCATGGACGCTCTCCTTCTGCTCTGCGGGCCGCGCAGCACGGGCCTTTGCCCGCACGTATCTTCACTGAAAACCGAACGCGACATCTCAGCAGGTGAAAGCGCAGAGGCAGATGCCGCATGCCATGGTCTTTGAAGCGGTGGATGTGCAAGGCGAGCGGCTGGCCCGGTTCGAGAAGGTCGGTTGATTGCGAGCTTGCAATCCCGTGTTCCTCGGGGGCGAGCGGGCGGGAGTTGGCATCGAACTGCCGTCTCGGCCCGCATGCAGTCAAACAATTACACTGCATTCATTGAAGGCGCAATGGAGCACTGAAGATGGCCATGCTGACTGTGCGCAACATTTCCGGCGAGATCCACCGCGCGCTGCGCGTTCGTGCCGCCCAGCACGGCCACAGCATGGAGGCCGAAGTGCGCGAAATTCTGGAGTCCGCAGTCAGCCCGCAAGGACGGGTGAAGCTCGGCTCGCTCCTGGCCGACATGGGCCGACGGGCCAAACTGACCGACGAAGAGTTTGCCGTCTTCGAGCAGGCGCGCAGCAAGGCCCCCGCCCGTCCGGTGAATTTCGGATGATCCTGCTCGACACCAACGTGGTGTCGGAGCCGCTGCGCGCGGCACCCGATGCCCGCGTGATCAAGTGGATCGACGCCCAGTCACTGGAAACCCTGTACCTGTCGGCCATCACGGTGGCCGAACTGCGCGCCGGGATGGCACTGCTGCCCGCTGGCAAGCGCCGGGCAGGCTTGCAGCAAAACCTGGAGACGCGGCTGCTGCGGCTGTTTGCCGGCCGCGTGCTGCCCTTCGATCTAGGCTGCACCCAAGCCTATGCAGAACTGATGGCCAAGGCCCGGGCATCGGGGCTCGCCATTGCCAGCGCCGATGGCTACATCGCGGCCATCGCGGCAGCAAACGGCTTGGCGGTGGCCACGCGAGACACCGGCCTCTTCGAGGCGGCTGGTGCTGCGGTAATCAACCCTTGGCAAGCGTGAAGGCAGGTGCCCTGCGGCGACTCACCACCCACATTGTCGAGCGACAGCCGCCTGCAGAACAACAGGAGCCCGTGTGCCTCGACTGACGGACCGGGCGCGACGCAACGGTCAGGAAGTCAGACGAGCCGGCGGGGCTTTTCGAACCGCCACGCACTCGGTGCCGCTGGTCATCCTCACAGCCCGAGTTCGCTCAGCCCCGGGTGTTCATCAGGCCGCCTGCCGAGCGGCCAATGGAACAAGCGCTCGTCTTCGTGGATCGGCAGGTCGTTGATGCTGGCATAGCGCCGTCGGCGCGCCACAGCACCTCGTCGTCGACGCGGCAGGGCAGGCCCCGGCGAAACGCGTTGAAGATGGGACAGTCGGCCTCGGGGTAGCTGGGGCATGCAGAGCGGCCATGGCTGGCACTTTCGCAAATGCCGTGCCAGCGCCTGACAAGGGCGCACGCGAGGCCTGCGGAAGTGCCAGCACGGATTGCGAATGCGCCTGCCAAGCCTGCGGATGCGCCGGCAGGGTCTGCAGTTGCGCGCCTGCGGGCGCGGACGCCGTGCTCGCAACCGCGCAGCCCGATGGCGGTGCGCCGCGCCCGACGCGCCAGCCCCGATTCAGGGCGCCGAGAAGCCGTGCGCCTCGAGCAAGCGCTGCCCTTCGGGGCCGCGCAGGTAATCCGCAAAGTGCCGCGCCGCAGGAGTCGCCGGCTCGAGCACCGCCAGCCCGTAGCGCGCGAACACGTTGTACGTGTCGGCGATCGGCAGCACCTGCAGTTGCGGCTGTTCCCGGCGGGCGACGGTGGCATTGGTGCAGTAGGTGATGAAGACATCAGCCGAGCCTTCGGCGATGAGTTGACCGTAAACGTTGCGGTCCTTGGGCGGCGGCGGCGAGGCGGGGCCGCCCGTCAATTGCAGGGCCTTGGCGGCGAGCTGTGCGGCCGAGCCCGGCGGCAGGGCGCCGCTGGATTCGATGCGCTCGAACATCATGAAAGCGTAGTCGCCCGACGGGTCGGCCTTGGGCGTGGAAGTGCCGAGCTTCACCTGGGGATCGAGCAGTCGCTCGGCCAGACTCTTGCCCGCCAATTGGAACGACGGCGAAGCCAGTGCGCAGAGTTTGTTGCGCGCGAACGGCTCCACCGTGCGGGCGCGGCCACTGGCGGCCAAGGCCTCGGGATGCTCCATGTTGGCCGAGGCGAACACGTCGGCCGCCTCGCCGGCCTGCAGCCGCTCGCGCAACAGGCCCGAGGCACCAAACACCAGCCGCACCGGCTGCCCCTTGGGAGCCGCCTCGAACGCGCTGGCCACGTCGAGCAGCACCGCGCGCAAGCTGCCGGCGGCAAACACCGTGGTCACGGCCGGCGCCGCCGAGCCGGCTGCGGCCGCTTCCGCGGCGGCCGCCGGTGCGCCCGACGCAATGGCCACCACAGCGGCGACGCTCGCGACGAAACCGGCCGTCCGCCCGACCGCCGCGCTCACGGCTTGGCGTTGGGGAAGAACAGCTGCTCGCCGCCGATGCGGTAGGCGGCGATGGCCTGCTGGCCTTCGGCCGACACCACCCAATCGGCGAAGCGCTGCGCCAGCGCCGTCTTGACGTGCGGGTGCTTTGCGGGGTTGACGACGATC
>JANONH010000483.1:0-2069 GCA_031420735.1 Methylibium sp. | reverse complement strand
TCGAGCGCGTCGACCGCGCGCAGTTGCGCGGCGTCTGCACGGTAGCCGTGGTCGGCGAGCGCCTGCTCGTAGAGCGCGCGGACGTTCGCGGCCAAGAGGCTCGGCCGCTCAGAAATTGAGTGCGCGCTTGTCGACCGCGAGCGCCGCTTCCTTGGTCGCCTCGGAGAGCGACGGGTGGGCGTGGCAAATGCGCGCGATGTCCTCGCTGCTGGCGCGAAACGCCATCGCCACCACCGCTTCGGCGATCAACTCGCTGGCGCTCGGCCCGACGATGTGTACCCCCAGGATCTCATCGCTGGTCGCGTCGGCGAGGACCTTGACCATGCCGGTGGTGTCGCCCATCGCGCGCGCGCGGCCATTGGCCATGAAAGGAAAGGTGCCGACCTTGTAGGCTCGCCCCGCGTCCTCGAGTTGCTGCTCGGTGCGGCCGACCCAGGCGATCTCGGGCGAGGTGTAGATGACCCAGGGCACGAGGTTGAAGTCCACATGGCCATGCTGGCCGGCAATGCGCTCGGCCACCGCCACCCCTTCGTCTTCGGCCTTGTGGGCAAGCATGGGCCCGCGCACCACGTCGCCGATCGCCCACACATTGGGCAGGTTGGTGCGGCAGTCGTCGTCGACCACGACGGCGCCGCGCTCGTCGAGCGCGAGGCCCACGGACTCGGCGCCCAGGCCGGTGGTGTTGGGCACGCGCCCGATCGAGACGATGAGCTTGTCGGCCTCGAGCGTGCGCGGCTCGCCCTTGGCATTGACATAGGCGAGCGTCACGCCCTGCGGCGAACTCGTCACCTTGCCAATCTTCACGCCCAGCTCGATCTTCAGGCCCTGGCGCGTAAAGGCCTTGTGGGCTTCCTTGGCGATCTGCTGGTCGAGCGCGCCGAGGAAGGTCGGCAAGGCCTCGAGCACCGTCACTTCGGCGCCGAGGCGGCGCCACACCGAACCCATCTCGACGCCGATGACGCCGGCGCCGATCAGGACCAGGCGCTTGGGCACCGAAGCCATGCGCAGCGCACCGTCGTTGCTCAGCACGCGCTCTTCGTCGAAGGCGACGCCGGGCAGCGCGCGTGCGCTCGAGCCGGTGGCAACGATCACATGCTTGGCGAGCAGCGTTGCCTCGCTCGCCCCGCTCACCTTCAGCTCGTTACCGCCCTCGCCCGCTTTGACGAAGCTGGCACGGCCGTGGAAGAAAGTGATTTTGTTTTTCTTGAACAGAAACAGGATGCCGTCGTTGTTTTGTTTCACCACGGCGTTCTTGCGGCCGAGCATCTTGCCGAGGTCCAGGCTCAATTCACCCACGCCGATACCGTGCGCGGCGAAGTGCTTGCCCGCGTGTTCGTAGTGCTCGCTCGACTGCAGCAGCGCCTTGCTCGGGATGCAGCCGACATTGGTGCAGGTGCCGCCCGGCGCCGGACCGCCCTGCTCGTTTTTCCACTCGTCGACGCAAGCGACCGAAAAGCCGAGCTGCGCGGCGCGGATCGCGGCGATCTGGCCGCCGGGCCCGGCGCCCACGACCACGACATCGAAAGATTGGTCGGTGCTCATGGCGGCCTTAGTGGGTGTGAATTAATTCGGCGTGTCCGAGCGGGCGCTCCAGGCGGTGCGGGTCCAGGCGCAAAGCACAGACATAGCTAGGGCTATGGCGAGCATTTGCAACGACGAGCGGCGCCGTCTGGGGCGCACGAGCGGGCGCACGAGCGGGTGTGTTGGATTTGTTCACAGGCTCTTCAGAGGGTGTAGACAAAACTAAAACCAACCGGGCGCGACGGTCGGCATTTGCGAGCGTCTGCGCGGGCAAAGCCGGGGCCGGGCGGCGGGTGCCGCTTCACTGCGGCTCGTGCGAGGGCCTTCGGCCCTCGTCCCCGAGCAGCGCAGCGTCTCGTGGCCCGTCGCACAGCTCACTACGCTCGCTGCACTCGCTTCGTTCAAACTAGTGCGCCGAATCTGTTCACGAAGCGCGCTGCGCGCGCGGCCACGGTAAGCGTCTGGCCGCGGCATCTTGATGGTCATCGATTTTTGTAGGAGCCTCGTGTCCACTTAATTTCTTGGTGGACACGTGAACACTATTTCGC
>JANONH010000482.1:0-2783 GCA_031420735.1 Methylibium sp. | reverse complement strand
GCCGACTACAAGGCGCGGCGCGGCAACGTGGTCGCCAAGTTGCTGCGCCACCCGCCGCTGCCGCGCGGCGTGTACATGCACGGTGGCGTCGGGCGCGGCAAGAGCTTTCTCATGGACTGCTTCTTTCGGGCCGTGCCGCTGGCGCGCAAGACGCGCTTGCATTTCCACGAGTTCATGCGCGAAGTGCACCGCGAGCTGCATGAGCTCAAAGGCACCCCCGACCCGCTCGACGCGCTGGGCCGGCGCATGGCACGGCGCTTCAGGCTGATTTGCCTCGACGAGTTCCACGTTGCCGACGTCACCGACGCCATGATCCTGCACCGCTTGTTGGTGGCGCTGTTCGCCAATCGCGTGAGCATCGTGGCCACGTCGAACTTCCACCCCGACCAGCTCTACCCCAACGGACTGCACCGCGAGCGCATTCTCGAGGCCATCGTGCTGCTCGAATCGAAGCTTCAGGTCGTCGACGTGGACGCCGGCATCGACTACCGCCGACTCGGGCTCGTGGGCCTCGAGGCCTACCACACACCGCTCGGCGCGGCGGCCGACGCCGCTCTCGAAGCCGCGTTCGAGCGCCTGGCCGAAGCCAAGGACGAAGACCCGGTGCTCCACATCGAGCAGCGCAGCATTCGGGCGCACCGCCGCGCCGGCGGGGTGGTGTGGTTTGATTTCAAGACCCTGTGCGGCGGGCCGCGTTCGCAGAACGACTACCTTGAACTGGCCACGCAGTTCCACACCGTGCTGGTCTCGGACGTGCCCGAGATGCCGCCCCGCCTGGCCTCCGAAGCACGGCGTTTCACTTGGTTGGTCGACGTGCTTTACGATCGGCGCGTGAAGCTCATCGTCTCCGCCGCCGTGCCGCCCGAACGGCTCTACACCGAAGGGCCCCTGTTGCACGAATTTCCGCGCACGGTTTCGCGGCTGCACGAGATGCGCTCGCCCGTGTTCATGTCTCTTGCGCGCCGCGAAGTGGACACCGGGCTCACATGAACGGGCCCAAGATCGCCGCCGTGCGCTGCCGGGCGGCCGTGTTGGCCCCGCTGTGCGCCCTGGTGTGGGGCGTGGCGCACTGCGTCGCGGCGACCGCAGCGAACCCGCACGAGCCGCCAAGCGACGCCGAAGCCCAGCGCCGGCAGATCGAAGCCAACCATGACGCGTGGCGCAAGGCCTGCGCCACGCGCTTCGTCGTCTCGTCGTGCATGGACCAAGCCCTCGTCGAGCGCCGCCGCGAGCTCGCCGCACTTGCGGCGCAGCAGGCCGCGCTCGACGACGGCGAACGCCGGCGCCGCGCACAGGCGCGGCAGGCGCGCATCGAGGCCAAAGAAACGCGCCGCGCCGCAGCCGAGCGCGAACGCTCTGCCGCGCCCTGGATACCGATGCAAGACGGGCGCCCTGTCGGTGCGCGGCCGCGCCGGGCTGAGGCGGCCTCGGCCCCCTAAGGAGCCTGTCAGGCTCCTTAGGGTCAGCTCAGAGGGCTTCGACGCGCACCAGCGCCAGCGACAGGTTGTCGCCACCGCCACGTGCGCGGTGGCGTGCCTTGCCGATGAGCATTTCGCTCGCTTCGCGCACCGGCAGGGTGTGCACGATGGCGCCGATTTCACGTGCGGTGAAATAGTGCCAAAGCCCGTCGCTGCAGGCCAGCAGCGTATCGCCGATCTCCAACTGCGGCAGGCTGTGCGGCACGAGCGGTGGGTCCTGGTGGGTGCCCAGGCAGCCAATCAAGAGGTTGGACTGCGGGTGCGTGTTCGCATCCTCTTCGCTGAGCCGCCCTTCGTCGACCAGCCGCTGCACGAAGGAGTGGTCCTTGGTGCGGCTCGCCATGTCGGCACCGCGGAAATGGTAGACCCGCGAATCGCCTGCGTGGATCACCTTGCAGGTGCGCGACGGACCGATGAGGAATGCCGCCAGAGTGCTGTGCGGCTCCTCCTCGGCGGTGATCGCGGTCAGCTTGATCATGAGGTGGGACTCGAGCACCAGTTGCTCGAGCGCCTCGCTCGCGTCGTCCTGGCTCGGCGTGTAGCGCTCGAACAGTTGCTGCGCCGTCAGGAGCACCTGGTCGGCCGCCTTGCGCCCACCGCTCTTGCCGCCCATGCCGTCGGCGACGATGCCCAAGAGGCAGCCCGGCACGCGCGGGTGTGCGATCACGGCGACCTGGTCTTGCTGGTAGGCGCGGTCGCCTCGGTGCAGGCCGGTGGCGGCAGCAAGTCGGTAACCGGATATCGCGCTGCTCATATACGAAAACTATAATGCTTGCGCTGTGCCGCAGACCGGCGAAACCGCACGGTCAAAGGCTCGATGGACGACAACCTTCATTCTCCCGCACGCCACCTGATCGAACTGCGCATCGAACATGGCGACCTCGACGGCTTGATCGATCGCGTGGCGCACGAGGTGCCGCTCGACGAAGTCGGCTTGCGGCGTTTAAAGAAGCGGCGTCTGGCCCTGCGCGATCTCATCGTCGCCCTCGAGCGTCGGCTCGGGCCCTTCGAGCCGGCATGAGCGCACCGAACGACCTTTACGAGCCCATCACGGTCGCTGCGCCGCAGCGTTCGGTCGACCCGGCCAGCGCCCTGCACACGGCGGTGATCGACGCCTTCGCCGAGGGCGGACCGCTCGCGCGGGCCGACGCTGCCTATCGGCTGCGCGGCGCACAGCTCGAACTCGCCGCAGCGGTGGCCACGGCGATCGACCAGCGCTCGGTGCTGGCCGCGGAGGCCGGCACCGGCGTCGGCAAGACCTTTGCCTACCTCGTGCCGGCGCTGCTCAGCGGACGGCGCGTGCTC